>JBKBIC010000005.1:4231-10583 GCA_046299435.1 Saprospiraceae bacterium | reverse complement strand
GAGGCTCTCTTGCAAAGCCAATAACTCGCTGACGCTGGCCGCGCCGTGTTTTTTCTGCAATTTGTAAATGATGTTCAGCCGCTCTTGCGCCTCGGCGATGCGCTGCGGGTCGTGTTCGGTGTCGTCGGCGATGCGTTCGCAATCGCGCGCAACTTCCTGTAACTCAACGACTACCGAATCCAGCCGCTCAGCCAGCGCGTTCAGTTCGCGGTTTAGGCGGCGCGTGGCCGACATGGAGCGAGCGATGACCTGCAACTGCCCGACCATGTTCTGTTCGCCCTCGGCCAAATGGTTGTAGGCCGCCCCGTAAATCCGTTTGATGTCCTCCGCGCTGGTCAGGCGGGTGAGCTCGGTTTCGAGGCTTTCTTGTTCGCCTTCGACGAGGTTGGCCTTCTGGAATTCGGCCAGTTGGAACTGGATGAAATCGGCCTCTTTCGCAGCGTTTTCGGAGCGTTCGACGAGTTCGGCGAGGCGGCGTTTTTCGGCGGCAAAAACCCGGTAGCCCGATTGGTATTCTTTGATAATCAACGAATTATCGGCCAGCGCGTCAATCATCCGCAGCTGGAAATTGACGTTGTGGATGTCCAGCGTGTCGAACTGTTGATGCAGGTCAATGAGCGACTCGGTGAGGCGTTGGAGCACTTGGTTGTTGACGGGCGTGTCGTTGACAAATGCGCGGCTTTTGCCCGCCGGGCTGAGCTCGCGGCGGATGACGACTTCCGCGTCGTAGTCCAGTTCGTGCTGCTCGAAAAACTCGCTGAGGTCGTATGCCGCCACGTCGAACCAGCCTTCGACGACGCATTTTTCGCCCTCGTTGTAAAAAATCTTGCTGTCCGCCCGCTCGCCCATGATGAGGCCCAACGCGCCGAGGAGGATGGATTTGCCCGCGCCCGTCTCGCCTGTGATGATGGTGAGGCGGTCGGAAAAGTTGATTTCGAGGGATTCGATGAGCGCGTAATTGCGGATGTGGAGCCGTTTGAGCATTGCAGTTTGAGGATTCGAGGATTTGTTGATTCGAGGATTTGAGTGGCATTTGAGCGAGCAATCGAATCCTCGAATCCTCGATTACTCAAATCTTCACCTCGTTTTGGGTCGCAAAAGTAGCCGGAAGGCGGGGTTTCGGCGGAAAGGGAAATAAATTTTTTGTTTTACGTTTGCTGCGCGGCCAGCCAGCGGCTGCCGATTGCCCGAATGTTCGCCGATGTCATTCTTCCGCTCGCTCTTCCCAAACGGACGTACACCTACGCCGTGCCGGAGCAATTTGCCCGCGAGGTGCAGCCGGGCGTGCGCGTGGAGGTGCAGTTCGGGCAAAGCAAGATTTACAGCGGCCTCGTCAGCCGCGTCCATGCGGAGCAGCCCGATTACCGCACGAAACAAATCATCTCCGTGCTGGATGAGGTCACGGTCGTGTCGCCGCAGCAACTCCGCCTCTGGGATTGGCTGGCCGAATATTACGCCTGCACGCTCGGCGAAGTAATGGCCGCCGCGCTGCCGAGCCACCTGAAATTGACCAGCGAAACCAAACTTGTCCTCAACCCAGCCCATGCACCCGACGACACCGCAGCGGAAAATCTGGACAACGACGAGTACCTCATCGCCGAAGCCCTCGGCATCCAGCAGGAAATCTCGATTGACGACGCGCGCAAAATCCTGAACAAACGCACCGTTTTTCCCGTCGTCCAGCGGCTCATCCAAAAAGGCGTGCTGTTCCTGCGCGAGGATTTGCAGGAAAAATTCCGCCCGAAAAAAGTCCGCGCCGCGCGCTTCGCAGAGCCGTACCGCTCGCAGCCCGATTTGCTCCGCGAGGCTTTTGAACTCGTGGACAAAAAGCACAGCCAGCGCGACTCCGCAGCAGGCATCGAACGCGCCGACCGCCAAGTGCTCGCGCTCATGGCGCTGGTGCAACTCACACGGAACCAACCATTTGTGCGAAAACAGGAACTCTTGGACAAAGCCCAAGTGACCGACTCCACGCTCAAATCCCTGCAACGAAAAGGCATCATCGAACTCTACGACCAAGAAGTTTCGCGCCTCGCCGGGCGCGAAGACGAACTGGCCGAAGCCGACGAACTCAGCGCGCAGCAGGCGCGCGCGCTGGCCGAAATCCGGCAGTTTTTTTCGCCGCCGCCCCCCGGCCCCCTGTAGGGGGAGTTAGATGGGGCGACACCCCCTTCAGGGGGCGGGGGGGGCCAAGGGGTCGTCCTCCTGCACGGCGCGACGGGCAGCGGCAAGACCCGCGTCTATGTCGAACTCATCCGCGAGACCATCGCGGCGGGCGGGCAAGCGCTGTACCTGCTGCCCGAAATCGCGCTTACTTCGCAGATAATCAATCGTTTGCAAAAAATCTTCGGCGCGGACGTGGCGGCCTATCACTCCAAAATGGGCTACAACGAGCGCGTCGAAATCTGGACGGGCGCGGCCTCCGGCAAGCCCATTTTGCTCGGCGCGCGGAGCAGTTTGTTCCTGCCGTTCAAAAATTTGAAACTCATCGTCGTGGACGAGGAGCACGACCCCTCGTTCAAACAATACGACCCCGCGCCACGCTACTCGGCCCGCGACGCGGCCATTTTTTTGGCAAACATCTACGGCGCGAAAGTGCTGCTCGGCACGGCCACGCCTTCGGTCGAATCGTGGCACAACGCGGCCACCGGCAAGTACGGCCTCGTGGCCATGCCCGAACGCTTCGGCGGGCTGCAACTGCCTGAAATTCAGATGATTAACCTCGCCGAGATGCACAAATCGCGGCAGATGCAGAGCCTCTTTTCGCCGCCGCTTTTGCAGGCTTTGGAACGCGCGCTGGCAGCGGGCGAGCAGGCCATTTTGTTCCAAAATCGGCGCGGCTACTCGCCCATTTTGCAGTGCCAAACCTGCGGCTGGTCGGCCATGTGCAAACATTGCGACGTGTCGCTGACCTTCCACAAACACACCAACCGCCTGCGCTGCCACTACTGCGGCTACCAAATCGAACCTATTGCCCTGTGCCCCGCTTGCGGCAGCGGCAAACTGACCATGCAGGGTTTTGGCACCGAAAAAATCGAGGACGAACTCAAAATCTTTTTGCCGAAGGCCAAAATCGGGCGCATGGATTTGGACACCGCTGGCTCCAAGACCAGCCTCGCCAACCTGCTCAACGACTTCGAGGAACGGCGGCTCGACGTGCTGGTGGGCACCCAAATGGTGACGAAAGGGCTGGATTTCGACAACGTGGCCGTCGTCGGCGTGCTCGGCGCGGACGCACTGGTGAAATTCCCCGACTTCCGCGCCTCCGAGCGGGCATTCCAATTGCTGACGCAAGTGGCCGGGCGAGCAGGCCGAAAAAACAAGCGCGGCCTCGTGCTGATTCAGGCGTTCAACCCCGCGCACCCCGTGCTGCGAGAGGTTTTGCAGAACGATTTTCGAGGCTTCATCGCCCGCGAACTCGCTGAGCGGCAGGCGTTTAACTACCCGCCGTTCACGCGGCTCATCGCCATTTCCGTGCGGCACAAGGACGACAAGACCGTCCACGCCGCCGCCGCGTTTTTGGGAAAAAGCCTGCGCCAACGCCTCGGCGAGCGGGTGCTGGGGCCTGTCATCCCGAACATCCCGCGCATCCGCAGTTACTTTCACCAAGACATTTTGTTGAAGTTGGAAAAATCCGCGCCCATGCTGGCCGCCGCCAAGCAACTCATCCGCGAGTCGGCGGAAATCCTCTGCGGCAAGCCCGGCTGGGGGCAGGTGCAGGTGGTGGTGGACGTGGATCCGATGTGAGGCGGGTGCGTGGCACGGCTATTTTTTGAGCCGAAAAGCAAATCCACGAATTACTTTTACCCTGAAAATTCCGCGATCGAACAACAGATTTTCAGGGTAAAATGAAGGGCCTCATTCCCAGAGCATCAGAAAAAGAAGCACTCCGGCTCATCGGCCAATTCCCGGCGGTGGCCGTCGTCGGCCCGCGTCAAGTCGGGAAAACCACTTTGGCCAAAAGCATTGCGGCAGGTTTGCCCAAGCCCGTCCGATACCTCGACTTGGAATATCCGCCGGATTTGGCCGCGCTCTCGCAGCCTGCCGTTTTTTTGGAACGCCATGCCGACGAGACCATCATCCTCGACGAGGTACAGCGTTTGCCGGGGCTTTTTCCAGTCCTACGTGCGCTCATTGACCGTCGGCGCGAGGCTGGACGATTCATTTTGCTTGGTTCGGCCTCGCCGGAATTGATACAGCAGTCGTCGGAAACCCTCGCTGGCCGCATCGCTTTTTTGGAGATGATGCCGCTCGCATTTTCAGAAATCCAAAACGCCGTGCCGCTGGAAACCCATTGGCTGCGCGGCGGATTCCCGAACGCGCTGCTCGCACCAGACGAACAGGCGAGCCTCGATTGGCGGCGCAGTTTCATCCAAACATACCTCGAACGCGATTTCCGGCTGCTCGGCCTGCAAGCCGACCCGATGCTTTTGGGACGGCTTTGGGCGATGCTCGCCCACCTCAACGGCAACTTACTGAACAAGGAAACGCTCGTGCGCTCGCTGGGCATCCAATCCGCCACGCTGACCAAATACCTGCACCTTTTCGAGGCAGCGTTCCAAATCCGCACCGTGTTCCCGTTCATCCCGAACGTGCCGAAACGCTTGGTCAAATCGCCCAAAATCTTCCTCCGCGACACTGGCCTGCTGCACCAATTGCTGAACATCCGCGATTGGCAGGGGCTGCTCGGCCACCCCGCGCTCGGCGCGTCGTGGGAGGCATACGTCATCAATCAAGTTGCTTTTCACCTGCCCGACGGCTGGGAAATGTTTTTCTATCGGACGCACGAGGGAACAGAAACAGACTTAGTGCTCGCCAGAAGCGGCACGGTGCGGGCCACCGCAGAAATCAAGTTCAGCCAAACCCCCGTCGTCTCGAAGGGTTTTTTCATCGCCCAACAGGATTTGAAAGCTGAAAAAAGTTTCGTCGTCTGCCCAATCCAAACGCCTTTCCCGCTGAAAAACGGAGCCGAGGCAATAGGGCTGCGCGATTTGAATCTGCTCTTCGTATGAGGCTCGTCGTTTTTCATGAAAATCCCGACAGGCAGTGTGGATATTGATCCGATGTGAGGCAGGCCATTTTGCCAAAAGTCAAAAAGCAGCCAACGAAATTCCGGCTTGGGGTGTCTTCCAGTTCACACATCTGATTTTTTCACTCAACACATCCTTTTCCCGATGAAACAGTTTGCTGCATTGTCGCTGCTCCTTTGGGCTGCGTCCGTCTCCGCGCAAGTAACATGGTTCCAACCCTCCGACCAATGGAATTTTTACATCGTTTCGGGTTGGGTCGGCGAGGGTTCGGAGCAAATCCGCGTCGAAAAAGACACCGCCATTGGCGCGCACACTTATCGGAAATTGCTCCGCTCGGCGCAGTTTTCTGTCGGCGCACAGAGCAAGGATGCGCGTTTCATGCGCCAAGACGGCCAAAAAGTGTACGCCTTGCAGGAGGTCGGGCTGGGCGTTTGGGACGAATACCTGCTGTATGATTTTTCCCTGAAAACTGGCGATACGCTGTGGGTGTACGCGGCCGGCGTCACTGCCATTGGCTATGTCGTCACGGGAACATCGTCGGTCAACATCGGTGGCCAAACGCGGGCCAAACAGCAAGTCAAATGGCTGAACTCGCCCAATGCCCTCTCCGCCCAGAAAGCCACTTTTATCGAGGGAATCGGCAATACGGAGGGCTTGCACGTCATCGGCGGCGTGGATTGCCTCAGCGATTCCTATCTGTTCCTCGACGAACCTGCTGCCCTCCCGGTGGACGGGTCGGAGCGGACTTTTTGCAGCTTCCAGTCCGGCACGACGGTTTACGAAGGGCTGGGCAATGCCCAGTGCAAGACATTGCCCGCGCCCGCGCCGAGCGCGCAAATCGTGCGCGTGTTTCCCAGCATGAGCCGAGGAACGCTCCATTTTGCGCTGCCCGATGATGTCGCAGCATTCGATGTGGCACTGTTCGACCTCGCCGGGAAACCGATTTTTCAAACCACATTGCGCAACGGCGAGACTTTGACGACAGCCTACAAAGGCACGGCATGGGTCGTGGTGCAAGTGGCCGAAAAGCGCGAAACCAAGCAAGTCGTGTTTTTTTGACCTTCACCCTGCCCCCGCCCCCGGGCCAAGGCCTTTGCCGCGGGCGGCATCGACCTGCCCATCGACTACGAGCACCAGAGCCTGGAGGCCGAGGCCAAGGCCGGGCCGGTGCCCGCCGCCGGCTGGATCAAGGAACTCGAGGTGCGCGATGGCGCGCTGTGGGCTCGTGTGCAGTGGACGCCGCGCGCCGCCGAGCTGATCGCCGCGCGCGAGTACCGCTTCCTCTCCCCCGTGTTCCGTCACGTCCAGGGCCGCGTGGTGGC
>JBKBIC010000005.1:0-4221 GCA_046299435.1 Saprospiraceae bacterium | reverse complement strand
CAATGGCATTGCCCGCTGGCGGGGGCAGGCAAACGCGAGCATCCGGGGGATTTGGGCAGCCGAAATTTTCCGGGGCAATCGAGAGCAAAAAGCGCGGCCCGTTGTTTGTCAACGGTCGTGCCTATCCGGGCAGGCATCGAAAAAACAGGGCGTACCCAGCGCAAGCCAATACATTCGCCCGACCGGCCCGGAAATCCATCATCTATTTGCTCAATCGTTCGCTCGCGCATCGGCATGAAAATCGGCATTGTTTGTTACCCCACTTACGGCGGCTCCGGCGTGGTCGCCACCGAACTCGGCCTCGGCCTCGCCCGCAAGGGCCACGAAATCCACTTCATCACCTATCGCCGCCCGGTGCGGCTGGCGCATTTTCAGGAAAACGTCTTCTACCACGAAGTGGAAGCAGAGGATTACCCGCTGTTCGAGTACCCGCCCTACGACTCGGCCCTGACCTCCAAAATCGTGGACGTGGTGCAGTACCAAAACCTCGATTTGCTGCACGTCCACTACGCCATCCCGCACGCGACGGTCGCGTATCTGGCGAAGAAAATCCTGCTCGACCAAGGCCGCTACGTCCCGGTGGTCACGACGCTGCACGGCACGGACATCACGCTGGTGGGCAACAACCGCGCCTTCGGGCCGGTGGTGGAGTTCGGCATCAACAAAAGCGACGGCGTGACCGCCGTGTCGCAGAATCTCAAAGACGACACGCTGCGGCAGTTCAACATCCGGCGCGACGTGCGGGTGATTTACAATTTCATTGATTTTGAACGGTTTAGGAAGACGAACAAAGACCATTTCAAAAAAATCATCGCCCCGAACGGCGAGGCCATTTTGGCGCACACCTCCAATTTCCGCCGCGTGAAACGGGTCGAGGACGTGGTGTGCGTCTTCAAAAAAGTACACGACGAGTTGCCCTGCAAGCTCCTGATGATTGGCGACGGCCCCGAACGCCAAAATGCCGAACGCCTTTGCCGCGAGCTGGGCCTGCACGACTCGGTGCGGTTCTTGGGCAAACAGGACGCAATCGAGGAGTTGTTGGCCATTTGTGACCTGTTCGTGATGCCTTCGGAGAGCGAGAGCTTCGGCCTTGCGGCGTTGGAGGCAATGGCCTGCGAGGTGCCAGTGATTTCCTCGAACGGCGGCGGCCTGCCGGAGGTGAACATCCACGGCGAGACGGGCTTCCTGAGCGACATCGGCAATGTAGAAGAGATGGCGGCCAACGCCGTGCGCCTGCTGCGCGACCCGGATTTGCTGGCCCAGTTCCGCGCCAACGCCCTCGCCCAAGCCAAACGCTTCGACATCCACCACATCTTGCCTGAATACGAGGCGTATTACCAAGAAGTGCTCGAAAAAAGCGTGATAAAAGTGGAGTGACCCGTTGCGCCGGGCCATTTTTTTCACAGCACGAGCCGCAGGCGTTTTTCCAAAATCGTGAACGCGCAGGGCGTTTGGCCCAGAAACTCGCCGTCCGTTTCGAGCAACGTGGGCGCGAGGCCGATGTGCTCCACCTCGATTTTCCGCACCGAAAACCCCTCGACGCGCGGGTGCCGCAGGATGGTACCGTTGTAAAAACGCGGTGTCTGCACGAGCACCTCCCACTTGGGCAGCTGCCGCGCAAATGTCAGGGCGAACAGCCCGTCGTCGGGCACGGCCTGCGGCACGAACTGCATCCCGCCGCCGGAGTAGCGGCAAAGCCCGATGTTGATGGTGTAAAAATTGTCCTCCGCGATTTGGCCGTCAAAGTGGATGCGGGCAGGCGTGAGTTGGTAGTCGAACAAGCACCGCCCGACCATCGCCAAGTACCTCAATTTGGAGGTAATCGGTTGGTTTTCAAGTTTTTGGGCGATGAAAGCATCGTAGGCCATGCCCGCCACGTTGACGAAAAAACGGCTCGCCCGCTGGCCGTCGCGTTCGTATTCCACGCGCCCGGCATCCTGCAACACGGTCTTGGGTTCGAGCAGCCGCGCCAGCCGGGTGCGCGGGTCGCGGGGGATGTTCCACTGGCGCGCCCAGTCGTTGCCAGTGCCGAAGGGCAGCAGGGCGTAGCTGATTTCGGTCGGGTCGGCCCATTGGTTGGCGAGGATGCCGTTGCAGATTTCATGGTTCGTGCCGTCGCCGCCGATGCCGAGGATGTGGCGGTGCCCTTTCAAAATCGCGTCGTCGGCCAAGCGCGTGGCGTGGCCCCGGTGCTCGGTGAATTTGACGGTATAGGACAAACCGAGCGATTGGAGCACTTGCTCGATTTGTGGCCAACGCCGGGCGAGCTTGCCCGCGCCTGCGGCGGGATTGAAGATGATGAACCAGAAGGGTGGCATGGGCGGGTGTTGGGTTGATTGTCAATCCTCGCCGACGCTCGGCCTATCCCAAAGGGTAAGCGCGTCGGCGTTGCTCAAAATCTCCTCGAAACTAAAATCTTCCAGAAAATCCAGCGCGTCGCCCACCGATTTGAAGTCAAAACGCTTCACTTCGCCGATGGTCGTGTGGATTTCGAGCACCACTTTTTCAACCTCGCGGGCTACGGAGTTGTCCAGTGTCTTGGAAATAGCGGCCTCCAACGCTGGTTTGATGTCGGCAATCATCTCTTCTGCCACCTGCCGTTTTTCAGTCTCTGTCAGCAATTGGTATTTGGCCCACGACTCCACGGCCACATCGCGGTCTTTTTCGCCCCAATCGAACTTGATGCCGTGCCTTCGGAGCAGCTCCGTGATTTTCTCGAACGGGATGACAAACAGATTGATGTCATGGCTGCGCATCATCGCCCTTGAAGTCTGGCTCCAACTTCCTGCCAAAATTGCGATAGAACTTCGGATGCTGCTGTGCCGTCGCCGGACGGCGTTGTGTGCCGTGCAAAGCCAGCTGCCCTTGTCGCGGTTATGTTTTTTGTACCGAATATACTTGTATTCCACCAATATCAGTGGCTGCATGGATTCATTTGCGATGACGGCATCCATGTTATAGGCTGTCCCAAAGTTGTCGTACAAAAGGAGTTTCGTCTCTTTGCCTGTTTTGGGGTTGGCTTCGCCCCTCGAAATCAATCGGCAACCGAACTGGGCGACCCATTGGGAAAGGTACTCGTTCAAGGCCCTTTCCATGCTTGCGCCGATGGCCTCGCCGAGCGCACTTCCGGGGTTTTGTGTATTTTGTTCTGCTCTCATTTTGTAAGGGTTACGACAGTTTCACGCAGCATGACCGAGTGTCGTTGTGGGTTTTTCTCCCATTTTCCGCCGCGATCGCGCAGGTTTTGGATGTGGTAATCTCGAAAGCCGACGGCCAACCCGATTTTTCCAATCAACTCGTCGGTCGGGATATGCACACCGTATGGCGCGGAGTCTCCGAGAATATACAGTGCTTTCGAGCCTCGGCGCAACACCCGGAAGTTGTCTTTCAAGATACGGTACATATCATTGAAGTAGCCGACCGTCATCAGGTCATAGCTCTTTTTCCCGCCTTTTTGGTTTCGGAGCACGCCCAGTTGCTGTACGGCCTCGGCCAAAAATTGATGTACTTCGGGACATTCGTACTTGAAGGCCGGGGAAAATTCATATCGTGCGTCGCTGCGAACGATTTGGGTGGTCGCGCTGGTCATCAACTTCGTGCGGATTTTGGTCGAAATCTCGCCCCAATTTTTGGCCTCGCCCATGAAGTACATTTCAAGCCGTGTCCGGTCGGCGTAGTCGAAATTGTTCAGGTAAGGCGGCGAGGTGAAGATGTGGTCTGCCGAATCGGGTTCGACGATGGCGGTCGTGTCGCGGCTGTCGGCGTTGAAAATCCAGTGCTCGGTGTGGCCCGGCGCGGCGTGTTTGCGGATCTCGGTCAGGTCGCCGTACATTTTCAATGCTCGGTTTTTGAAGGTTTCCCAGCCTTTTTTGGACATGGAAGTAATCTTGACCTTGTTCGGGGCAATGTACGGCCAGCCTGTGGCGGCTATCGAAACGTCGCGCAGCACACAAACCAGTGCCGTCCGCAGGAACGCCCGCACATCTGCTGAACAGTTAATTTTAGTCAGGGCATTTCGGACAGCCCACAACTCGAACAGCGTTTCGGGCAAGAAACATTTGAGGATTAGTTCTGGAAACTCTCCGAGCAAAAGGGCCTGCAAATCGGTCGGTGCCTGCTCTTGCTGAACGGATTTTTCGAGAAGTTGGAGTGCGCTGAAAACATCTTCAAAGGCCAGCCCCCAGTTCATCTTGGTCTGTGTAATGCCAAACACGAACGGAT
>JBKBIC010000004.1:0-52735 GCA_046299435.1 Saprospiraceae bacterium | reverse complement strand
TTGATGGCATCCATGTTCGCCTCCGGGTTGGCGATTTCGTTGCGGATGAGGTTGAACTGCGCGTCGGCGATGACCTCGTAGCTCACGTCGCGGGTCTTGCACTCTTTCTCGAACGTGGGCGTGTACACGAAAGCAAAGCTGCCGCCCCGGTAGTTGAGCAGCCACCACGCCTCCACGCCCTGCGAGATGACCCAATAGGTGATGCCGTAGGCTTTCAAGTGGTTTTTTTGGCTCGTTTCGTCCATCGGAAGGAGCATGTAAGTGGCCTTCAGCTGCGAAAACGAACAGGCCAGCAGGGCCGCGAGCAGGAGTATTTTACGCATGGTTTGGACAGTTTTTGTCTTCAAAAATGGGTAGGAAAACTGGCAGCAGAACGCCGCACGCGGCAAAAAGATTTTCGCCGGACGGCAAAAGTAGGGCGGTCGGGGCTTTCGGGGCTGTCGAAAAAAGATGGCACAAAATTGTATCTAATGTTTCGACACTTACCTTTGTGTCATGAAATTGGAAAAGGCAATCAAATCCATCAAGCCCATGCCGCCGCACCAACGGGCTTTGCTCAACATCCTTTACACGGCCAGTTGGCACGAGTGCTGGTTTTTGCGGTTGCTGCGCCCGTTCGGCCTCACGCCGCCGCAGTACAACATCCTTCGCATCCTGAACGGCAGCCTGCCGAAGAGCCTTTCGGTGCTGGACATCAAAAGCCGGATGCTCGACCGCAGCAGCAACGTGAGCCGCTTGGTCGAAAAATTGCGGCAGGCCGGGTTCGTGGAGCGCGTACCCAGCGCGGTTGACCGCCGCATGGTGGAGGTGACGATTTCGGAGACGGGCAAGCGGCTTTTGGCCGACATCGGCCTCGAAATGGAAAAACAGGAGAACCTGCCCGGCCAATCGCTCTCCGAAGCCGAGGCCGCGCATTTGGCCGATTTGCTCGATAAGTTCCGGGAAGGCCGCTGAGCGGGCGGGTTCAACCGCCGCTACTTTCGCTACCTTTGTGGCCGTTTTACCCATTCTCGCAATTTTTTGATGACCGTCACCGCCGCCCAACTCGCCCAGCTTGTGCATGGCACGCTCGAAGGCGACCCCGAAGCCACCGTCCGCCGTCCGGCCCGCATCGAAGAAGCGGTGGACGGCGATTTTGCTTTTCTCGACAACCCACGCTACGAGCCTTTTGCCTACTCCACCCAAGCCAGCGTGCTGATGGTGCACGAGGATTTCGCGCCCGCCCAAGCCGTGAAGCCCACCTTGTTGCGCGTGAAAGACGTGCGGAGCAGCCTCGCGTTTTTGCTCGGAATGTTCGGCAGCAACGGCACGGCAGACAAAGGCATCTCGGAAAAAGCACTCGTCCATGCCCGTGCGAAAGTGGGTGCGGGCACATCTATCGGCGAATTCACGGTCGTTGAAGAAGGAGCGCAAATAGGCGCGGATTGCCTCATTTACCCGCAAGTTTTCATCGGCAAAAACGCCCGCATCGGCGCGGGCAGCATCCTCTACCCCGGTGTGCGGGTGCATTATGACTGCGAAATCGGCGAAAACTGCATCCTGCACGCCAACGCAGTCATCGGCGCGGACGGCTTCGGCTTCGCGCCGCAGCCCGACAAAACATGGAAAAAAGTGCCGCAAGTGGGCAACGTCGTCCTCGAAAACAATGTGGAAATAGGGGCCTGCACCTGCATTGACCGCGCCGCACTGGGCAGCACCATCGTGCGGGCGGGGGCCAAGATTGACAATCTCGTCCACGTCGCGCACAACGTCGAGGTCGGCCAAAACACCGTCGTCGCAGCACAGGCAGGCGTGGCCGGCAGTTCCAAGATCGGCGAAAACGTGCAGCTCGGCGGGCAGGTCGGCATCGCCGGCCACCTGAGCATCGCCGACGGCACCCGGCTCCAAGCCCAAAGCGGCGTGGCTTCGAGCATCAAAGAACCCGGTACCGCGCTGTTCGGCTCGCCGGCGTTCGCGTACACGGAGTTCATCCGTTCGCACGTCGTGTTCAAAAACCTGCCCGACCTCGAAAAACGGGTGCGCGATTTGGAGCGGCGGTTGGCGGAGCTGGGCGCGGACAACCAATAGCCCAATCACCTGTTTTCGAGCGAAATTTGCCCGCATGATTTCTTCCGCCCTCGTCCCAGTCGGCAAACCCGCCCACATCCATTTCCAAGCCAAGCCGCAGCCGAGTTTCAACAAAAACTTCGACCTGCTCATCCGCGCCATGCACGAGTGGCAGACGACGGGCTACGAGGTGTATATCTGCTCCGAAAACCCAAAACAACTCGACCGCCTGCGCGGCATTTTCAAGGAACTGAAAGCCAAAGTCGAGTTCCTCCCGGTCGAGTCCGCGCTGCGCGAGGGCTTCATTGACGAAGACCTAAAAGTGGCCGTGCTGACCGACCACCAGATTTTCCAGCGACACCACAACTACAAACTCCGGCAGGGCTTCACGAAAGAACAGGCCCTGAACGTCAGGCTCTTGCGCGATTTGCAGCCGGGCGATTTCGTCACGCACATTGACCATGGCATAGGCAAATTTTCAGGTCTTCAAAAAATCGAAATCGGTGGGCAGCAGCAGGAGGCCGTCCGGCTGGTCTATAAAAACAACGACATCCTCTACGTCAGCATCCACTCGCTGCACAAGATTTCCAAGTACATCGGCAAAGACGGCGACGCGCCCGCCCTCTCGAAAATCGGCTCCGACTCGTGGAAACAACTGAAAGCCCGCACCAAAAAGAAAATCAAGGACATCGCTGCCGAGCTCATCAAACTCTACGCGAAACGCCGCGCCGCGCCCGGCCACCAGTTCCCGCCCGACGGCTACCTGCAAAACGAGTTGGAGGCTTCGTTCATCTACGAGGACACCCCCGACCAACTCCGCGCCACGCAAGACGTGAAGGCCGACATGGAAAAACCCTACCCGATGGACAGGCTCGTTTGCGGCGACGTGGGTTTTGGCAAAACGGAGGTCGCCATCCGCGCCGCCTTCAAGGCTGTGACCGACGGAAAGCAGGTGGCCGTGCTTGTGCCGACCACGATTTTGGCCTTGCAGCACTGGAAAACTTTCGGCGAGCGGCTCAAAGATTTCCCCGTGACGGTGGATTACGTCAACCGTTTTCGCACGGCAAAAGAGAAAAAAGAGGTCTTTGAAAATGCCCGATTGGGCAAGGTGGACATCCTCATCGGGACCCACGCCATTTTGAACAAAGACTTGAAATTCAAGGACTTGGGCTTACTCATCGTGGACGAGGAACAGAAGTTCGGTGTGGCCGCAAAGGAAAAATTGAGGCACATGGCCGTCGGCGTGGACACGCTCACGCTCACCGCCACGCCCATCCCGCGCACCCTGCAATTTTCGCTCATGGCCGCCCGCGACCTTTCGGTCATCCGCACGCCGCCACCCAACCGCCAGCCGATTCACACGGAAATCCGGGTGTTCAACGACGAGCTCATCCGCGACGCGATTTATGCCGAAATCAACCGGGGCGGGCAAGTGTTTTTTGTCCACAACCGCGTGACCGACCTGCCGAAAATCGTGGAAATGCTGCACCGCCTCTGCCCCGACGTGGACGTGGCGATGGCGCACGGGCAAATGGACGCGGAACATTTGGAGCAGGTGCTGGTGGATTTCATTGACCGAAAACACGACGTGCTGGCCTGCACCAACATCATCGAAACCGGCCTTGACATCCCGAACGCCAACACGATTATCATCAACCAAGCCGACCATTTTGGCCTCTCCGACCTGCACCAGCTGCGCGGGCGCGTGGGTCGCTCGAATGCGAAAGCGTTTTGCTACCTGTTTGCGCCGCCCATGTCCGTGCTCACGCAAGAGGCCCGCAAACGCCTGAAAACCATCGAGGAATTCAGCGAACTGGGCAGCGGTTTTCAGGTGGCCATGCGCGATTTGGACATCCGGGGCGCGGGCAATTTGCTTGGCGGCGAGCAGTCGGGCTTCATCGCCGACATCGGCTACGAGACCTACCAAAAAATCTTGGACGAGGCCATCCAAGAACTGAAAGAGACGGAATTCAAGGATGTGTTCAAAGAGGAAATCGCCCGCAAAGGCTCCTACGTCCGCGACGTGACCATCGAAACCGACGTGGAAATGCTCATCCCCGACGATTACGTCACCAACACGCAGGAGCGGTTCGCACTCTACACCGAGCTGAACAACATCGAGGACGAGCCGGGCATCGAGGCGTTCGCCAAAAAGTTGGAAGACCGTTTCGGCAAATTCCCCAAGCCCGTGAACGCGCTGTTCGAGGGCTTGCGGCTGCAATGGCTGTGCAAAAAATTGGGCTTCGAGCGGCTCATCCTGAAAGGCGGCAAGATGCGCTGCTACTTCGTGTCAGACCCGCAATCCTCGTTTTTCGAGACGGAGGTTTTCCAGAAAATCATGGCTTTCGTGGCCTCAAAAGGTCGCATCGTCGGGCTTTCAATCAAGCAGACGAACAAGGAATTGATTGTGATTCAGGAAGAAGTGCGCGGGCTGAAGGGGGCAAAGGGGATGTTGGAGCAGTTGGTGGGGGTGGTGTGAAACACAAAGTCAAAGTTTACCTACTTTTGTCATGCAAAAATCTCAGCCATGCAACTGATATTGGAAATCAAAAACCCCTCTGAATGGGAATTACTATTGTCCTTTTTAACCCAAAAAGGCATTGACTTTCGGCTTTCCGGGAAACAGGACGGCGCGAACGATAAGGCCGGTGCCGCACCTGAGAAGCGAAAGATTGCGGCTAAAAAACAAAGTTCAGGTAAGCAACTTGCCCCTCAGACAAGCCTCCAAAAACTGTTGCTTCGGGGGCCTGTCTGGTCTGAAGAGCAGGCGCAGGCTGTCTTGAAAACACAGGAACAACTCAACCAACTTGGGCAAAATGCTTTTACTTGATACCTCCGTCCTCATTGAATACTTCAGAAAACAGGACAAGACCAAGACTTTCCTTTACGAGTTGGCAGGGCAATATCCGGTCATCCACGTCTCCACCGTTTCAAAATTTGAGATTTGGGTCGGCAACAGACCGGACGAAACACCATTCTGGGACGAACTTTTTTTCGACGCTCCAATCCATTGGTTTTGGCGATGCAGAGGCCGAAACCGCCGGTTCTATTCAGCAGAAATTGATAAAGACCAACCAACAAATCGGCATCTCCGACTTGCTCATTGGCGCAACAGCGAAAGCACACAACCTTAAAGTAGCAACCCTGAACCGAAAACATTTTGCGAGGATTGAAGGCCTTGTTTTGGTGGAAAGGGAGGCCTCGTGAAGATTTCCCAGCTCGAGACGGAGGCGTTCCAAAATCATGGCTTTCGTGGCCTCGAAAGGTCGCATCGTCGGGCTTTCAATTAACTGGCTGATATTGCTCATGTGTATCGGTGATAAATAGACACAGCCCCGCAGCCCCTCCACAGCACGGAAAGCAAATCTCTGATTTTCAAATAGTTAGGGATGTTCCGCGCCTACTTGCTCCGCAGCCGCACCACTGGGCATATCATTTCCTCCAAGCTGATGCCACCGTGCTGGAAGGTGTTTTTGTAGTAGTTCTGGTAGTAGTTGTAGTTGTTCGGATATAGGAAAAACATATCCTCTTTGGCAAAGATGAATGAACTGGAAATGTTCGGCCTCGGCAGCCCGGCCTGTTTGGGTTCGCGCACGGCGAGCACGTCTTTGGCCTCGTATTGGAGGTTTTTGCCCACTTTATAGCGGAGGTTGCTGGTCGTTTCGCGGTCGCCGATGACGCGGGAGGGCGTTTGCACCCGGATGGTGCCGTGGTCTGTGGTGACGAAGAGCTGCACGTCGCGGCCCTCCAATTTTTGCAGCGCGGCCCAGAGCGGGCTGTGCAAAAACCACGAGCGCGTCAGCGAACGGTAGGCCCGTTCGTCGCCCGCCAGTTCTTTCAGCACTTCCATTTCGGTGCGGGCGTGCGAAAGCATGTCAATGAAGTTATAGACGATGACCGTCAGGTCGTTGCGCAGGTAGTTGAGGATGTTGTCGGTCAGTTCCTTGCCGTGATTGACGTTCGTGACCTTGAAATACTCCCATTTGCAGCCCTTGCGGAAGGTGCGCTCGATTTGCTTGCCCAAAAAGAAATCCTCGAACAGGTTTTTGCCGCCCTCGTCGGTGTCGTTTTTCCATTTGTCGGGGAAAGCCGTTTCGATGTCGTTGGGCATCATCCCGGCGAAAATGGCGTTGCGGCTGTACTGCGTGGCGGTGGGCAGGATGCTGTAAAAAAAGTCCTCCTGTTCGGTGCGGAACAGCTCGTTGAAGGTCGGTTCGATGACTTTCCACTGGTCGTAGCGGAGGTTGTCGAGCAGGATGAGCACCGTCGGCGAGCCGTTCGAGATGTGCGGGAATACTTGTTTGCGCAGCAAAGTGTGCGACATGGTGGGGCCGTCCGTGCGGTTTTTGTCCACCCAGCTGAAGTAGTTTTTCACCACGAACTTCGAGAACTCGGTGTTGGCCTGCTCTTTTTGCTGCGCCAAAATATCGGAGACCCCGGTGGCTTGGTTCGCATCCACGCGCAATTCCCAGCCGACGATTTTTTTATAGACATCGGCCCATTCGCCGACCGAGAGGCCGCCGGAGAGTTGCATGAAAATTTGCCGGAACTCCTGCTGGTAGTTCAGCGCGGTCTTTTCGCTGACGAGCCGCTTGTTGTCAATGATTTTTTTGAGCGTCAGCAGGATTTGGTTTGGGTTGACGGGCTTGATGAGGTAGTCCGAAATCTGCGAACCGATGGCGTCCTCCATGACGTGCTCGGCCTCGTTTTTTGTGATCATCACCACTGGCACGTTCGGGCTGATGGCCTTGATGCGCGGCAGGGCTTCCAGCCCGGTCAGGCCGGGCATGGACTCGTCGAGGAATACCACGTCCACGTCGCCTGTTTCCTTGTAAATATCCACCGCGTCGTGGCCGTTGGAGGCCGTGACGACTTCGTACCCTTTGGCTTCGAGGAATTTGATTTGCGGGCGGAGGAGGTCAATTTCGTCGTCGGCCCAGAGGATTTTGATTTTGTCCATCGTTTTTGGTCGAGCCTCGCAGCGGGCGCGGGGCAGTTGTTGCGTGAAAAAAGTAGTGGCGCGAAAGTAGGCACCGGCGGTTGCTCGAATTGGGTTGAAAGGTTGAATGGGGTTGAAAAGTTGAGATTTCAACGCTTCAACTTTTCGCCTCTGTTCAACCTTTCAACTCATTTCCCGCAGCCGTTGGTATTTCCAGTGCGTTTCCAGTGCCGCCACGCGGCAAATCGTCCAGCCTGCTGCCCCGTCGAGGAAGCCCATTTTCAGGATGTAGTTGCGAAAAAACTTGAACGCCGGACTGAACGCCAGCCGCCACCAAGCCGCCCGCCGACCTTGTTGGAACATGGCACGGGCGGCGATTTCGGCATACCGGCGGGCGCGTTCGAGGTGTTCTTCGCGGGTGTAATAGCTGTAATGCAACAGGTCGCCGGGCAGGAAAGCCGTCGTGCAGCCCGCGTCCATTTCCACTTTGTCGTGCGGGTTGGTGCCGCCCCAGCGGCCCCGGCGGCGGTCGAACAGGCGCAATTTCCGGTCAGGGTACCAGCCCGAATGGCGAATCCATTGGCCGCAGTAATTGGTCAGTCGGTTCATCGTGTAGCCGCCGTGCTGCCAGTTGGCCTTCGCCGCGAGGACGGACTGGCGCAGCGTTTCGCTCAGGGCCTCGTCCGCGTCCAGCGCGAGGACGTGCGGGTGCGCGGCCTGCGCGAGCGCGTAATTTTTTTGTTCGATATGCCCGCCAAACGGGTGCTGCACGAACCGCGCGCCCCGCGAACGGCAGATTTCCGCCGTCGCATCGGTCGAAAACGAGTCCACGACCACTACCTCGTCGGCCACGCCAACGAGCGAATCGAGGCAACGGCCAATGTTGCGGGCCTCATTGAACGTGATGATGACGGCTGAAATCGGAACCATGCGGCGAAGTTGAAGAGTTGAACCGGGGTTGAAGAGTTGAACCGGGGTTGAAGAGTTGAACTGGGGTTGAAGAGTTGAACTGGGAGGACTGCTTTTCAAGCCCGATTCAACTCTTCAACCACTTCAACCCTTCAACTCAATCAAATCACTTGAAAACCATGCACATACGGGTCGTCATCGTCCAGCATGATGGTGTTGAAACCCGTGACGATGGCCCAGCCTTCGATGCTGGGCCGCATGGCCGGGCGGCCTGCGACGGTGGTTTCTTCCTCAATCCGGCCGATGAACTTCGAGCCGATGATGCTTTCGTGGACAAATTCATCGCCCGGTTTCAGGCGGCCTTTGGCATACCATTGAGCCATGCGAGCACTCGTGCCCGTGCCGCAAGGCGAACGGTCAATGGCTTTTTCGCCATAAAAAACAGCGTTGCGGGCGGTGGAGCCGGGGTCGAGCGGTTGGCCCGTCCAGAGGATGTGGCTCAGGCCGTTTATGGTAGGGTTTTCAGGATGGACAAAACTGTGCATCTCGTTGATTTTCAGGCGCATGGCGCGTGCCCATGCCACCAACTGTTCGGCCCTGAAATGCTCCAGACCGGGGAAATTCGGCTGCACGTCCACGATGCCGTAAAAGTTGCCGCCGTAGGCCACGTCCACCCACAGCAGGCCCAAATCCGGGCATTCGACCTCCAAGTTTTCGGCAGCGAGGTAGGCCGGCACGTTGGTCAGGCACACGGATTTCACCTTTTTGCCTTCCTGTTCGTAGCGCACCAGCACGAGGCCGGCGGGTGTTTCGAGGCGCAGTTGGCCGGGCGTTTTCGGCACGACCAACCCTTGCTCGACGGCGATGGTGACGGTGCCGATGGTGCCGTGCCCGCACATGGGCAGGCAGCCGCTGGTCTCGATGAAAAGCACGGCCACGTCGTTCGAGGGGTCGTGCGGCGGGTAGAGGATGCTGCCGCTCATCATGTCGTGGCCGCGTGGCTCGAACATGAGGCCGCGCCGAATCCAATCGAATTCGCGGAGGAAATGCTGGCGTTTTTCGCTCATGTCCGCGCCTTCGAGCATGGGGCCGCCGCCCGCCACGAGCCGCACGGGATTGCCGCAAGTGTGGGCATCAATGCAAAAAAAAGTCTTGACCATAGTTGGGACACAGGAAGGGTTAAACTCTTGATTTCAAATGGGTTAAGGCTCAAAAATCCGTGCCCAGCGCGAAGTGCCAAACCGGGTCTTGCACCACGCGGGTCTCTATGCCCCAGCCATAATCGAAGCGCAGGAACATCCCGAACAGCATCATCCGCACGCCCGCGCCGTAGCCGGCCACGAGCGGGTCGCGGAAGTAATTGACCTTCACGGCTACGGTCGGCGGGTTGTAGAGATAGACGGTGTTCAGCGGGTTGTCGCCGGAGTACGGGTCTTGGCCCTGCCATGCGGTGCCGCAATCGAAGAAGCCGACGAGCTGGAAATTGCGCCAAAAATTGCCCAGCGTGGGCCGGTTGGAGAAGTATTTAAAAATCGGGACGCGCACCTCGGTGTTCAGCAGCGCGAATGAGTTGCCGTTGCGGATGTTCTGTTTGAAGCCGCGCATCTGGGCGGCAAGGGCTTGGAAGGCAAAATTGCCCTCCTGCGGGACGGGGATGTTCTGGTTGAAACGCGGGAAAATCTCGCCCTCCTCGCCACCGAGGAAGTACAGCATCCGCTCCGAGCCGAACGAGGTGATGCTCGCCAGCCGCACCGCCAAGATGCTGCGGCGGTCAATCGGTTGGTAGTGCCGTGCATCCAAACCGATGACGGTCATGTAGCCGCTGTTGAAGTTCAAGTCCCATTTAGGCTGGGTGTTGAACTCGAAGCGTTTGACGGCCTCCGCCCAAATTTTTGCCCGTGTGCCCGTGCGGATGTTCAAGTCCACTTGCACCGTGTTGTCGTACACCGCCGAAAGTCGGAGTGCGGCGCGTTGCTCGTTCAGGTCGGGATAGTCCAGCGAAAAAAGGTCGCTCGAAAGCAGCCGGGCCTTGTCTTGCCGCAGCGTCGCCATCGCCCGCAGGCTGAAAAACTGGGTGAATGGGTACTTTACTTCGTACTGGCCGAGCAGCGCGATGTTGCGGATTTGGTACGGCCCCGCGTCGTTCACGTTGGTTTTTCGGTAGAGGGCGATGCGCTTGTCGAGGCGTTTTTTTTTGTTTTCGAACCACAGGTAAAAATACGCGCCGTCAAAAGTCACGGGCAGCCGGAAGCCCGCCTCCACGACATAATCCTCCATCAAATCCTTGAAATTGGCTTTCACCAGCAACCCGATGGGCGGGATGTTCAGGGCCTGCGGCGTACCTGCATACGAGTCCAAGCCCTCGAAAAGCGGGCTGTTGTCCATTTTGGAGGACACGAAATCCGTGCGGAATTTCAGGCGATACGGCACGATGCGCGATTGATTGAACCGCACAACTTCTTGATTGGCAGCGAGTTGGAGCGAGGGGCGCACGTCCTCTGGCTGAATCCGCACGACCTCTGTATTCTGGAAACGCACGTCCGCCGACTCGTCCTCAGCCTGTTCGTCCGATTTTGATTTGGCGGGCGGCTGCGCGTTGGGGGCTGGCCAATGGTCGGGCATTTGGAAATACCAACCGGGCGGGATGGGCCGCACGGTGTCCTGCCGTTCGCTTCGGTCGGGCTTGGTCGGGGAATCGTCGGGCAACTCATCTGGCACTGCGGGCGGCGCGATGCCGAGGTTGCGGAGCGTCAGCTCACGGAAGCGGGTGAGCCGTGCGCCCGCCGATTCTTTGGGCTGTATTTTTTTGAGGTAAAAATCGAAACGCCCGTCGCGCCAGACGATTTCGGCCAGCTTGCCCGTGCGCGGCGAAAGGCTGTGCTCGCGGATGCTGCGGTCGAGGTTCGTTTGGTTGTAGGTGAACGGGCGTTTTTTGATGACGGGCACGATGCGCGTGCTGTCAATCGAGGCCGTGTCCAAGTATTTCATCACCGTGTCCACTGGTGGCAGCACGGCGAGCGCGTCTTTCAGGGGCCATTCGCCGGGCATTTCGGGCACGAGGGCTTTGACTTCCGCGCCGTCGCGCAGGAAAAACAACTTCTGGAAATAGGCCGTGTACGGCTGCAAATAGCCTGCTTGGCGGTTGAAAACGCCGCTTTCGTTGCTCAAAAATGTGAAGTACGCGCTGTCAATGCCGAGCGGGGCGCGTTCGTCGGCATGGGGCGTGTTGCTCACGCGGACGAGCTCGCGGCTGCGCGTTTGCAGGTCGAAGTAGAAAATATCGAAATGCGTGAGTGGCAGCACCGTGTCCAAGCGCTGCGGCGCGAGCGTGTCGGAAAGGCGGTTGCTGGCAAACAGGATGCCCGGCTTGCCGTCGAGCCGCACGACCGTCGCGTCCAAATCGTCCCAGAAATCTTGGGTCAGCCGCTCGGAGGAGCGCGTGACGGTGTGGTACAAAAACAGGTCGGAAAAGCCGCTCGACGCTGCTGAAAAAACCATGTCCACCGGGTTGGCGAAGTCCATGCTGAACAAGCGTTGGTAGTCTTTCGGGAAGACGAAGTGTTCTTTTTTGCCCGGTTTTTCCGCGTCCAAAATGGTCATGCGAATCACGTCGCGGCGTTCGTAGGCCACCGCAAGTCGTTGATTGTCAGGGTTCCAAGCCAGCAACGGGTAGTTGTAGTCGGTGGTTTGGATGGCATTGCGCGAGCCGCCGCGCAGCACTTGGCGGCGTTTGCCTGTGTTCAAATCCTGCACCCACACGCGCCACCGCCCGATGTCGTTGCTGACCCATGCGATTTGCTTGCCGTCGGGGCTGATTTTGAGTTGGTACAGCGGCAGTTTGCGTTTGTTCTTGACCGTGAGGAGGTCGGATTTGTCGGGGCGTTTCGTGATTTGGGCTTCTTCGCGGTAGCGTTTTCGGAAATAGTCGAGCATTGCGCCCGTCGTGCGATGGTAGCCGCCGCCGAGGACGTACAGGAACCCCGCGTCCACGCTGCGGTTGATGCGCGTGAGGTAGAGCAGGTTGGAGACGGTGCCCTTGCCGTAGTGCAGCCCGATGTAGTACCAAAATGCGTGGCCGGCCAAGCGCGGGTAATCGCGGGCAAGCTTGTCGAAGTCCTTGTATTTGCCGGAAAGGGAGAGGTCGCGGAGTTGGTTGTCGAGTTCCTCGTTCCAGTTTTCGCCGCAGTAGGCGACGAGGCCGTCGGTGAACCAAACGGGGAGGTTGAGCAGCACGGCGTTTTGCACGACCTCCTGAAAATTGTCGCCGTACAGCATACTGTTCAGGATGACCGCCGCGATGCCTTCGCGGATTTGGGCGCGGAGGTGATTGTGGTCGCCGTCGAAATAGCACAGGATTTTGCTGCCCAAGACCGTCACCTCCGCCGAGGTCGTGCTGCTGCCGAGCGTGGGCAGGATGCCGCCGGGCAGCCACTTGTCCGCTGCGATGGGGGTGCGCCGTTGGAGCAGCTCGCCTTCGCCTAAGTTGCTCTGTTTCAGGTCGGTAAGGTCGCTGAACACGATGATTTCCAGCTTGGTCGTCACCGGGTATTCGAGGAATTGCTGCACGGCCACGAAGTCCATTTCGGCCATTTGCAGGGCGGATTGCCCGACGTTGCGCGCCGCGCCGTACCAGTAGGTCGTGAAATTGGGCGTTTCGTAGTACAGCCAATCCTCGAACTGTTTGTGGTACTGCACCCGGTTTTTGCCGAAAGTGGTCTGCACCGTCTGGCCCGGTGCGGCAAAGGGCAAAAAGTAAAAGGCGAAAAGACATAGGCCGGGAACGAGCGACGAAAACCGTCGGCCTCCGGCACCGGGGTTTTGGCCTTCAAAAAAATGGCGCATGGCGAACAGATGTTTTTTCAGTTGTCAGGAAACGTGCGGCAAATTCGGGGAAAACTCCGTTGGATGTTCGCCACAAAAAATACGATTGGCGATTTACGACTGACGAATTGCGATTGACCGCCCCGTGCGGCGCACCCGCCATTCGTAAATCGCAATTCGCCAATCGTCAATCATCTCATGGGTACCAGTTTCGGAAAATGGCCTCCACCTGCGGGTTGTCCTGCCAGTTGGCTTCGAGGTTTTCGAGTGCCAAAATCTCGCGGAACATCTGGTTTTGGCGGTCGTCCTCCTGCAAGGCCAAGTGGTAGGGCGTGCTCGAAAACGAGACCATCGAATAGACGGGCATGAACCGCTGCGGGTATTTTTCGTGCAAATGGGCGGCGATTTTTTTGCGGAGCAGGAACTTGGGGTCGCCCACCAAGTCGCGCATTTCGATGAAATTCCGCAGCGCGAGTTCCAAAATCGCATCGCCGTCGGCCACGCGGCGGGCGGCAAAGGCCGGGATGGTCTTGGCCCAGTCGCCGCCGTTTTCGTCCAACATGGCATCCAAAATGGCGCAATCCTCAAAGCCCGCGTTCATGCCCTGGCCATAAAACGGCACGATGGCGTGGGCCGAATCGCCGAGCAGCACCATCCGGTTTTGCCACTGCCAAGGGGAGCAGCGCACGGTGACGAGCGACGAAATCGGGTTTTCGCGGAAATCCTCCAACAGCGTGGGCATCAGCGGGATGGCATCCGGGAAATAGCGTTGGAAAAAGGCCAGCACCGCCTCGTCGGTCTTCAGGTGCTCGAACGACACCTCGCCCTCGAACGGCAGGAACAGCGTGCAGGTGAAACTGCCGTCGGCGTTCGGCAGCGCGATGAGCATGAAATTGCCGCGCGGCCAGATGTGCAAGGCCGCCTTGTCCATGCGGAACGCGCCGCCCGCGCCCGCCGGGATGGTCAGTTCCTTGTACCCGTGCTCGATGTATTGCTGGTGGTAATTGAACCTATCGGTGCGCTGCATGGCGTAGCGGACAGCCGAAAACGCCCCGTCGGTGCCGAAAATCAGGGGCGCGTCCACCGTTTTTCGCTCGCCGGTGCGCTCGTCCAAAAACGTGATGACGGGCTGCTGCAAATCCACATCAAGGCAGCGGTGGTTGAAGTGCAAGTGGACGTTCGGGAACTCGGCGGCCAATTTCAGTAGATCCAAGTTCAAGCCGCCCCGCGAGACGGAATAAATAGCCTGACCCTCTTTGCCATAAGGCTGGTAGGTCAATTCGCCGCCGACGGCGTGCATCATGCGGCCCGGCATGGCAATGGCCGCGTGGCTGAGCCGTTCGGAAATGCCCGCTTGGCGCATGGCTTCCATTGCCCGGTGGCTGACGGCCAAGTTGATACTGCGCCCGCCCGCGTACCCGGCCTCGCGCATATCGGGGCGGCGTTCAAAAACATGGACTTCGTGGCCGCGTCGGGCGAGGAAAATGGCCCACAATGAGCCGACCAACCCTGCCCCGACGACGACTGCTTTTTCGTTTTTATGCTCCATTGGATTGTGTTTGGTGGTGGACATCGGCACCATGGCCGGGCCGCGAAATTATCCCGAAAAACCATCCACACAATACCGGGCCTCGTTCACGAAATAATAATAATGCCTTGTTGATTTGGTCATGCGAACCGACCCAACTTACAGGCCGTTGGCTAACCTCCAACGGCAACACATTTTTTAACCTTTTAAATTCATTTACATGAATTTCCTTAAACAACTCGCCGCCCATACCTCGCGGCAAAAAGCCCACACCCTAAAACTCCTGCCAATCCTTGCCTTTCTACTGTCATTCTGGCAGAATGGGGGGGGCAAACCTTCGTTTCGAGTGTGAAGGTTCGGGTCGGGGCCACCACGACTCTATTGGTCACAGACCCTAACCAGCTCGTAGGCGGAAACGCGGGCAGCGTGACCCCGGCGGTTAGTTGCGAACCAGCCATCATCACACCTTGCCTCTTCAACCCGACCGAGACCCCGGGGACGCGCGAAGTGCGGGTGCAGATTGAAAGCACCAACATGGCTCCATCGGGCAGCAACACAGGTTGGACGCAATTAGCCAACATCACCATCGGAGGGGTGGTCTTTGCACAGTACAGCACTACGGTCACAGTGCCAGCCAAAACTGCCGCCGAAATCCCACTCTCAAACCCGTTTTCATTCACCATCACCGTCGCAAACACGCCCGCCAGATTCCAAGTGTTTGGGGTGGCTTCACACGAGAATACTTACTTCGGCTTGGCACTATCGGATTCGTTCTACGAGTTGAGCGGAAACATAGGCACCGCCCTGACGACGGCTTTGTTCCCGGCATCGGCGATTTGCAACACGGCTTCAAATGTCAACAAGGACTTTATGATAACAGGCAACCTTACCATCAACTCAAACTTCTGCTTCGATTTCACCATGCTGCCCAACGGCAGCGTCCGCCGGGGCAGGGTCTTCGTGCAGCCGGGCCGTACCATCACGGTCAATGGCGGGGCCACACTCTCCGTCCTTTCGGCCGATGTCGTCGGCTGCGAGCTGCTGCACGGCGGCATAATCATTCAGAACTCTGGCACGGTGGTCATGACCGGGGCCGAAGTGCGCGATGCTGTGACCGCCGTGACCGTGCAAAGAGGGGGGACGCTCCGGGCGGGCGGCAGCAGATTCTTCAATAATATCACGGGCATCAAACTCGACGGCAACGCTGGCACGGCCACCGCGCCACCGGCCATGCCCGTTTGCACGACCAACACCTTCGGGGCATGGCTCGTGGACGGGGCGGAAATACGGCTGAAGCCGCTCGGCGGGGGCACGATTGGCTACCCGCGCCCGCTCTTTGGGATAGATTTGCGGAACGCGGGCGTGGTGCTTGCCTCGTCCAATATTTACCGCCGGATTGCGACCTACGGTGTGCAAGCCACCAACACCACGTTGGATTTGCTGACCTCGTTTTTCAGCGACATCAACCAAGCCGGGATTTATTTTTCAGGTAAAAACAACCTCACCGTCACGGGTTTCGGCGGGCTTGCCAACTCTTTCCGAGCTTTTGATTTGTGCCCGACCTCCATCATTTGCACAAACGCATACGGCATCAACATCACCAATTGCCGCATGACCAACACCAACACGGGTATTTTCCTAATCCGCAACACCTCGCCGGAGGCAACCATCCGCAGCAACCGAATCGAGGCATCCTTCCACGGCATCCGCACCAACATGAACGGGCGCATTGACCCGCACAGCCAGGGCATACGGGACAACAGCATCGTCATCAACGGCAACAACACAAATTCCGTCGGAGTCGGGTTCGAGGAATTCCCGCTCAATTCCACACACTCGCTTCATTGGCGTTTGCAGGATAACACCATCAATATGCAGAGTGCCCGGCAAGGCATCAAGGCAACTTCGGGCAACAAATATTGGATGCTCCGAAACACCGTTTCCGTCGCCAACACCACACAACCCGACGCCGAAGGCATCCGCCTCCAAGACGTGCGCGACTCCAAAATCGAGTGCAACTTGGTCACGCTCAACAACGGCGGCAACGACAACCTTTTCCCCGGCTCCACCAAAGGCTACTACTCCGCCAGCGGCCGCACCAACGATTTCCTCTGCAATACCGCCGACAATACCTACTACGGGATGCAGTTCTTCGATGCCGCGCTCGATATTGACATGAAAGCCAACGCCATCGGCAACCACCGCTACGGCCTGGCACTCGGCACCGAAAACGGCGGTGCCGCCGCCAACAACCAAGTGACCATCGGCCAGCAGGGTACCGCCCAGAGCGGCAACGGCAACCAATGGGAGGTCAACGAATTTGCGCCCACCACTACCCGCACTGGAGCCAAGCATTGGAGCAGCAAGGCTGCTATCTGGGGTCTATCAAGGTTTTTTGTCTCGGACAATAGTAACTGCCCAACCTTAAATCCTACCAAAAATCCACCCGCCAACTGGTTCACTGAAAATGTGCCCAACTGCCAGACCAACCACACTTGCAACCCGAACTGCCCGCCGCCCGCCGGAGGGCCGGCGAGCGAAAGCGACTGGTTGAGCGGCGAAATCGCTGCCGGGCGCACCGCCGCTGCCGGGCTGCTGCCCGCCGGAGTCGCCAAATTGGAGGCCAAACTGTTCGCACAGTTGAGCGAACGCGCAGGCATGATGGGCGAAAACGAGGACTACCCGCTGTTCTACGAGACCCGCAACGAGGGCAACATCGGCAAGTTTTACAACGTGGAGGTGGGCATCGGGCAATTGTTCCATCTGGCTGCCTCGGATTCCGCGTCGCTCCGCACACACCGGACGGAATTGGACACCCTCATGGCACAAATCCGCGCCATGAACGAGGCCGAGGCCACCAGCCCGATTGACGAAAACGCCCGCCAGCAGCTGTACCAATCGGCCCGCACCCACGACGCGGCCATCCAAGCCCTGCTCGATAGCTTGCAAAGTGAGCGTATAGTGGCCGCGTCCTCCCTGATTACCCAAAACGCCAACATCGTGCCTTCGGAAGTGTGGGAGTTCAACCAGCAGTTTGTCAACGAGTTTTTCTTGACGCTGGTGGCGGGTGCCGAGCCGTCGGGCCAACAGGTGGAAGACCTCGCTGTCATCGCCGCTGCCTGCCCGCTCACCGACGGCGATGCCGTCTATCAGGCCCGCAGCCTCTATGCCCCGTACAACGAGGAGGCTATCTATGACGACGACAACCTGTGTCAGGACATCGAAGAACGCGCCGCCCACACCCGCACCAAACGCCCAACAGGGCTTGCCGTCTTCCCGAACCCTGGGCAAGAAGTGTTCACGCTGACCGGCCTGATGCCTGGTGCGTATGAGCTGGATGTGTACGACGGGCGCGGCATCTTGGTGTTGCACACGGTCGGCACCGAGCGCACGTTCCGCGTCCCCGGCTTGACCTGTACACGGCCTTCGTGCGCCAAGAAGGCCGCCGCCCGGCGCAGGTCAAGTTCTCCATCGTCCGCTGAATCCATTCCATCACCCTGCCCAGCCCGTGCGAGCTCGCCTCGCGCGGGCTGGGCCTATTTTCTTTTTTCCATGAAAAAGACGCTTTTGCTGGCCTGCTGGGCGGTGCTTTCCGCTGCCTACGGCCAGCGCAACGATTTCAAATGGGTGCTGGGATACGATTACGACCCGAACACGCCCGGCACCGACAACATCCTGTTCGATTTCAATCCCAACTTAATGGAGTTCAATTACGAAGACAGGAACATAGAGTTTGTGGGCACCAATGCCATCATCTGCGACGACGGCGGAGAAGTGAAAATCTATACCAATGGGTGCCAGATGTACGAAAAAGACGGGGAAATGATATTGAATAGCGATTCAATCAATATCGGATACGCCTATCAAGAGTTTTGCGTCAACCAAGGCGCGTACCGCACTATTGATGCCAGTATGTTGTTGCCCGCACCCGAGAGGCCAGGGTTTTATTATTACATCACTGATGGCAATTATTACGACCTAACAATTTCGCCCATAGTGGCCTATACGGCCCGGCTTAGTTACAACTTGATAGACATGAACGCCGAGGGCGGATTAGGCCGAGTGGTCGAAAAGAACGTGCCACTACTATATGACACGCTTACGGGCGGGCAAATTGAGGCCGTGAAACACGCCAACGGGCGGGATTGGTGGGTCGTGGTGCCGATTTACAACACCAATATCTACCGCTTCTTCCTCGTGTCGCCCTCGGGTGTCGCGTTGCACCACTCGCAGGCCATCGGCAACAAATGCACCTACCAGACGGTCTGCTGTCAAGCCATTTTTTCACCCGACGGCTCCAAGTACAGCCGGTACAGCAACCTCGATGACCTGTTCATCTTTGACTTTGACCGTTGCGAGGGGATGTTGAGCAACTTCAAGTATATCGAAGTACAGGATACCACCCTAAACGGCGAATTCTATGTGAACTGTAGTGGGATTTCCATTTCACCCAATTCAAAATACCTGTACCTGACCAATGTTTTCGACCTGATGCAGTTCGACCTGACAAGCGACGACCCGGCCAGCACCCGGCAGGACGTGGCGCACTACGACGGCTGGAGCGGGTACGAGTACCTCTGCTGGTCGCAGCTGGCCCCCGACGGGAAAATCTACATCACCACCGGCAACGGCACCCGGCACATGCACGTCGTGCATAGCCCCGACGAGTTCGGCACGGCCTGTGAGCCGCAAATCAGCGCGTACAAGTTCCAGAAGCCCAAGTTCGACCTGCCCAACCTGCCCAACTACCGCCTCGGCCCGCTTGACGGCTCGCCCTGCGACACCCTCGGCCTCGACAACCGCCCCTGGGCGCACTGGCGCTGGCGGCCCGAGGCGCAGGCCCTCCGCACGGTCGTCTTCCGCGACCTAAGTGCCTATGAACCAGACACTTGGCACTGGGACTTCGGCGACGGTACCCAGAGCGACGAGCGTAACCCGACGCACACCTTCCCGACGGCGGGCGACTACTACGTCTGCCTCACCGTCTCGAACCAGTACGGCTCCGACACTTTTTGCCGCTGGGTCACGGTCACGACCGTCGGCACCGACGAGGCCGCGCCCGGCCTACGGGCCAGCGTGTCGCCCAACCCAGCCACCGACCATTTCGAGGTGCGGCTTTCCGGCCCGCTGCCTGCGGGCGGGCGGCTGTCGCTGTTCGACGTGGCGGGGCGGCCAGTCCTGTCCGAGGCGTTCGAGGCGGGCACGGTCACGGCGCGGGTGGGCCTGCCGGAGGGCCTGCCGCCGGGCGTGTATTTTTGGCAACTGGCCGCCGGAGCAAGGGTGCTGGCAAAGGGAAGGGTGGTCAAAGCGGACAAATGACAAGCAAACTTTTACGGCCATTCAAAAAAACAGGGGTGTGCAAAACTTGCACACCCCTGTTTTTTTGAATGGCCGTAAAAGTTCAAATCACTCCTTCACCACTTTCACTACTGCCGCTGATTTGCCAGCCGATACGCGCACCAAATAAGTGCCCGTCGGCAGCCCGAACATCGGTACGGCCACTTGGTTTTCGCCCTCGGCGAGCGATTCGTTTTGGAAGTGCAGGGTTTGGCCGAGCAGGTTGAGCACGGCGATTTGCGCGGTCGCGTTGCCTTTGGCCGGGACGGTCAGCCGCAGCACATCGGACACGGGGTTGGGCGCGGCCAAAACTTGGAGCGCGGTCGTCGGCTCGCTGGCATCCACTACGAGGCTGCGGTTGCCGTCGGCGTACCAGACCGCCCAAACGTGGTCTGCCACGAATTGCGCTTCGTTGCCCGTGCCGGTGATTTTCGTGCTGTTCACGTTGCGCTTGTAAATATTGGTGGCGTTGCCCGCAGGGCCCTGATAGACGAGGGCGTTGTCCAAGCGGTTGTAGCTGGGCCAGCCGAGGTCGCCGTTGTTGGCCACGAGGGTGCCCACGTCGCCCGTTTCGATGTTCGCGCCGAGGATGTCGTTGCGGTCGTTCAGTTCGTCAATGTAATCGAAGGCGATGATGAATGGCGAGTTTTTCGAGAAGGTCGGGTTGCCGACGCTCGCGCCTTCGGGCAGGCCGTTGAACAGTTTGGAGATGTCGCCCGTGCCGTCGGTGAACTGGTTGTTTTCCCAAAAATTGAGGAAGCCGATGTCCCAGTAGCTGATGTCTTGGCCCTGCGAATTTTTGATTTCGTTGTAGGCATCGTACATCAGGTATTCGCCGGAGTAATCGAATTCGAGCACGTCGGCGTAGCGGGCATCGTCGGTAATCTGGCCGTTTTGCGAGTAAGTGGGGTTGTAAATCTGGAACGCCTTGCCCGCGCCCGTCGGGCTGAGCAAATCGAAAACATAGATTTGGTTGTCGTAGTTGTCGGTCAGAGCGGCGATGAACGTGCCGTCTTTGGAGAGCGCGGCGTTGCGCCATTCGGGCTGGTTGCTGAGCGGCGGGTTCACGGTATAATTGATGTTGCCGCCCGTGTAGGTCAGGTCAATCGTGATGATGTGCCCAGCCTCGTTGACGAACACAATCTGCGAGCCATTGTCCGAAATGCTGGGGCGGCTCTGCAAACCCTCGTCGTACATCGTGCCCAACACATTGCCCGCGCCGTCGGCGAGGTCGAGGTTTTGGTAATCTTCGGACACGACGAGCACATAGTCGTCGCCGGGATTGGGCTGCAGCTGGCCGAGGTAGTTGCCGCCCGGCGCGCTGCCCGTGATGCCTACCGCGTCGAATGCGGCGGCGGCGGCGTTGGCCACCGATTGGCCGTACAAATCCTGCGCGGCCTTCAGGACGGCGATGCGGCTGTCCACGAATTTGCTGGATTTGACGAGGTAATCCTTCAAAGCCTTGTAATACACCTGCTCGGCCCGGTCTTTGCCGACGGCGGCGTTCGTGGCAAAAAGGTAAAAAGCGTGGTTGACAATGCCGCTGTTGATGTGAACGCCGCCGTTGTCCTGCGAGCCATTGTATTTTTCGTTCATGTGCTTGGGCTGCCACCAGCTGCCGTTGGTCGCGTCGCCGTTGTGCGGGTCTTGCAGGGAGCGCAGCGCGCCGCCGGGCGAAACGCCCGCTTTCATCACGTCCTCGCCGATTTTCCAGTCGTCGCGGTCAATCATCGCCCCGAAAATATCGGCAAAGGATTCGTTCAGCGCACCGCTCTCGTTTTGATAGACGAGGTTGGCGGTTTTCTCGACCACGCCGTGCGTCATTTCGTGGCCGCCCACATCAAGGCCGCCCGCCAGCGGTTTGAAAAAATCTTGGCCGTTGCCGTACCACATCGCGTCGCCGTTCCAGAAAGCGTTGTCCATGCCCGCGCCGTTGCTTTCGGCCACATTGACGAAGGCGAAAATGTTGCCGCCGTTGCCGTCAATCGAGTTGCGGTTGAAGGTGCTTCGGAAATAATCGTAGCATTTGATGGAGTTCCAATGGGCACTGACGGCGGCCTTGCTCGAAAACGTCAGGCTGTTGGATTGCACCAAATCGTAATTGAACGAGGACTGCACTTCGGGCGACGTGTTGAACGCATCCAGGGTGACGATGGCCCCGACAGGCTCTTCCGGCATGGTGGAAGCAGTGGCATTGAACATGGCCTTGCTTGCGTCCTCCATGTAAAATTTGCTGCCTTTTTGCCACGCCCCGAACGAGCGGGTTTGGTTCAAAAGGTCTGTGCCAGAAGCAGTTACGGGGCCGTCGAGGACGATTGGAAATTTGAAATTGGGAAATTGACCGTGCCCACTTTCCAATTTCTCAATTCCCAATTCCCAATTCCCAATTCCCAATTCCCAATTCCCAATTTCCAATTCCCAATTTCCAATTTCCAATTCCCAATTCCCAATTCCCAATTCCCAACTTCCGCCCCCCGGCTATCTCGCAAGTATGGTCGAATTCCTCCAAAATCGCGCCCGTCGCGGCATCCACGAGCAGGACGTGGCGGTGCAAAACATCGGGGCGGACGGTCAGGTGCCAAGCCAGTTTTTCGCCCTCGAAATTTTCCTGCGGGTGAAAAACGACGAGCTCCGCCGACCAGTTTTTGCCGCCGACAAGGGCCAGCTCGCGGGCCGTCCAATCGGTTTTCACATGGGTCGCGCCGAGGTGGGCGACCGCTTTTTCAAACGCCTGTTGCGCTGAAATGCCCGGCTCGACGGAGGCCAACGCGGGCGTGGGAAAATAGCGGCCATTCAGCAACTCAAATACGCCGTTGCGGGCATGGGCAACGACCTCGCCGCCGAACACAGGCACCCCACGAAACACCTGTTCGAGCCGGACGTGCGCGCCGCCTTGCGCGTCGGTTTCGGTGCGGGTCGCCCGAAATTCGTTGGCCGGGTCGAGCAGGGCTTCGGGTTGGAGGCTGGCGAGATAGGCGATGCCACGCTCCTCGATGCTGCGTTTTTCGGCCTCTGCGGGCACGGATTCGGCAGTTTTTCCCTCAAAAAGTATGGGCAAGCCCGATTCGCCGCGTGTGACCTTCACCACCGAATTGGCATCCGGGCGGGCAAGCGCGGGCATGGTCTGGAACTTTGCCTTGCCCACACCGAAGGGGTTTTCGGCGCGTGGCACGCCCGGTTTTTGCGAAAGTTTGAGGGTCAGCTGGGCCGGATCTTTGGCCGGGCCGGTTTGGTGCGGCGGCTGTTTTTTCGCGTTTTGTGCGAGCGCGAGGGGCGCGAAACCGAGCAGCAACAGGCTGGCGAGTGCGATTTTTTTCATGGCAAAATTGGTTTTGGTTGATGGTCGAAACGTGTTTCAAACCCGGCCAAAGGTCGGCGTTGCGGGGCAAATTTTTTGGATGCTTTGCGCCCGTCGAAACCCTTTGCCGCGATTGTGCCGAGCAGTGCCGCAGACCTGCTACCTTCGCAGCCGAAAAACCCACCGGGCTGCGCGTAAACCCTTGTTTATCAAGCCCAAACGCCAGTTTCCGTCCCCGAAAATCCGTTCACGAAACGACCGCAACGCATGGAAATCTCCACCGCCGAACTGCCCAAAAACGGCAAATCGCACCCGACCCAACTCTCCTCGAACGCCACGCTTTTTTGGCGTGTGTTCGTGCCTGTGTTCGGAACGGTATTTTTCACGGGCCTCATGCTGGCCTTCTGGCTGGTCAACGAGGACGATGTGTACGTCGGCGCGATGCCCGCGCTCGTGTCGCGCCTGCTGATGACCGCCGTCTGGCTCGGCTGGCTCGTGCTCGTGTACCGCACCATCTGGAAACTGAAACGGCTCGATGCCGACGACGCGCACCTTTTCGTCACGAACTATTGGACGACCGTGCGCTACGGCTGGCAGGACGTGGAACGCATGGAGGAAAAACGCCACCTTTTCGGGCGGCGCGTGGTGCATCTGTGGCTGCGCGGCGCGGGGCGGTTCGGGCAAAAAATCTCGTTCCTGCCCGGCACGGCCTTCCACGCTTGGGTGGAGGAACACGGCAAGGGGCCGCTGATGTCGGTGAATTAAAATGCCAGATTTCGACCTCGCTTTTCCAAACTTTCCATGAAAAAACACTGCCTGCTGCTCGCCATTTTCGCTGCCACCGCGCTGCGGCTCGTCGGCCAAAGCCTGTCCGACAGTGCCCGCATCAGCCTGATGACCGTCGCGCCGGGCGAGGAGGTGTACTCCATTTTCGGGCACTCGGCCTTGCGCGTGTTCGACCCGGCCAACGGCTACGACCGCTGCTACAACTACGGCACGTTCGAGTTCGAGCAGCCGAATTTCTTGCTCAAATTCTGTCGGGGCAAACTGCTCTACTACCTCAACGTGGAGCCGACGCGAGCCTTCGAGCGCGGCAACCTATACGAACGACGCGCCATGCAGGAGCAGTTATTGAATCTGCAACCCGCTGAAAAACAGCGGCTTTTCCAGCTTTTGCAGGAAAACGCCCGCGAGGAAAACCGCTATTACAAATACGATTTCTTCTACGACAACTGCGCCACCCGCATCCGCGACATCGTGAAAGAGGCGCATTTCCACCAAATCAATTTCGACACCGCCGGGCTGGAAAAAGGCCGCACCATGCGCCAACTGCTACGCCCGTACCTCGAAAAACACCCGTGGACGCAGTTCGGGATTGACCTCGTGCTGGGCCTGCCCGCCGACCGCCGGGCTTCGGCGCAAGACTGGATGTTCCTGCCCGACCACCTGCACGACCTGTTTGCACGGGCAAATTTTGACGGCGCGCCGCTGGTGCAGGCCGAGCGCGAAATGCCCGAAGGCGGCTTCCCGCCCCGCGAAATCCGCAAGTCCGACCCGGTGGATGGGTTCCTCGGCAGCCCGTTTTGGGTGATGTGTTTCGTGGCGGTCATCGGTCTTTTGAGCATGGCAAACCCGCGCACAGCCCGGATTTTCGATGCGATTTTTTGGTTCGTGCTCGGTCTGGTGGGCTTGGTCATGACCTTGCTTTGGTTTGCGACCGACCACTCCGCGACCAAAAGCAACCTGAACATCTTGTGGGCCTTGCCGACGCACCTGCTGTTTTTTTGGCGCAGCCGCCACCGCTCGGAATTGACCGACAACTATTTTATGGGCACGGCGATTTTGACGGCTCTGGCACTGCTTTTCTGGAAATTCTTGCCGCAGGAAATGCCGTTCGCCGCTGTGCCGCTCGCGCTCTTGGTCGTGGTGAAGGGGCTGAAAAGGAGTTGAAAAGGGGGAAAGTTGAAGGGTTGAATTTGCCCGCGAGCAAACTCAACCCTTCAACTTTTCCTCTCTTCAACTCTTCCTCAAATCCGCACCTGCGCCGTCAGCACGAAACCGCGCCCGTCGCTGGGCCACACGCCGGGGCCGGGATAAAAAGTAGGGCGTTTGGTGAAGTATTTTTTGTCGGCTAAGTTGTTGATGCTCAGGCGCAAGGTCAGCTGCCGGAAGGCCCGGCACGTCGCGTTGAAATCCCACAATCCATACGCAGGCACCAGCCCGACCGCGCCCGTCGCGGAGGGCGTTTCGGTGTTCAGCGGGTCGGCGTAGGATGCGCCGGTGTAGCTATAAAGCAGCGACGCGCTTAGGGTTTTGTACCTGATATTCAGGCCGTTGCGCGTAATCCATTCCGGTACGCTTTCCACGCGCTTGCCTGCGATGCTGCGGTTTTCTGTGGCACTGACGCGCACCGAATCGCCCAAATATTCGGCATCGAAATAGGACGTAGATGTGAACACGCTGGCATACAGGCGGTCGCCCAGCCGGAAACCGTACTCGGCAAAAATTTCCAGCCCGCTCGTGCGCGAGTCGCCGATGTTGGTGCGGTACAAAATCAGCGTGTCCAGTTCACTGGAAAACTGCGTGACGTTGCCCAGACGGTTGTTGTACCGCATGGTGAACGCGCTCACGTCCCATTTGAAATTTTCGAGGGTGCCCCGAAGGCCGATTTCGGCATTGTGCCCGAAAGCGTCCTCCAAGTTCTTGTCCACGCGCTCGTAAAAATTGCCGGGCACGATGTCCTTGAAAATCACCGGACGGTAGGCTTGAGACCAGCCCGCGTAAAAATTCAGGCTCGAAGTAGGGGCAAACTCGGCATTCACGCCCAACAGCGGAAACTTACGGCGGATGGTGTTCGGCACTTCCAGCGGCGGCAGGTATGAAATGTCGCCCGACATTTTGGATGTGCCCGATTCAAATCGGATACCGGGACTGACCGAGAGCATACGCCCGAACTGGAATTTGTTTTCGGCAAAGACGGCCACGTTTTGGCTTTTGAGGTGCATATCTCGGCCCCAGCCTGCGGCTGAAATCGTCAAATCGTAATCAGTCCCGGTCGTGCCTCTGCCTTGCTGGCGGCGGTGCAAATCGTTGTTAATGTATTGAATACCAGCAGATAACATGGAGGTTTGGCCCAGCAGCGAATAGCCTTGTAGCAGTCGTAGCTCGGTGGTGTAGCTGTTGAAATTGTCAATGTCCACCTGCCGTCCGGCGTATTGCAAAGTGGCTGCGCTGATGGTGTCCCGGAAATTGGCCGTGCGGTCGAACAGCACACTTCGGCGGTCGCCGAGCACTGCCGAAGCCGACCAAGCGAGCCGGGTTTGTGGGCCGATTTTCCATTCGGCACCCAGCGACGGCACATAGATTTCGGGGTTGAAATAGTTGCGCGAGCGGGTGCTTTGGCGCGGGTCGGCCTCGAACATGGCATCGGTCAGAGGGCCGGGGATTCGGTAGAGGTAATTGGAGCGGAGCAACTCGGCCTTCAACGTGAGGTTTTTGGACGGTCTGAATTTCAGCGACACGCCCTGCCCGTCGTAATCGGATTCGCTGTTTTCGCGGTAGCCACCGGACACGCGGCGGCTGTAAAAAGCGTAATATTCGAGTTTGCCGACCTTGCCGCCAACTGCCGTGTAATTGCTGAAAAGCCCGAAAGAACCGCCCGAATTAATGGTTTCGAGGCCAAAAGTGCGCGTCGTGTCGGCCTGTTTGAGCACATAGTTGAGCATCCCGCCGAACTGTGCGCCGTACTGCAAGGCCCCCGTGCCGCGCACCAATTCGATGCGTCCGATGGCTTCCATCGGCAGGCTGAAGTGGCTGGCCGGGTAGCCGTAAATGTCCGAGTTGGTCATCACGCCGTCGGCGCGGATGTTGAACTCCCAGCCCCGGTGCGGGTCGAGGCCGCGTGTGGAGATATTCGTCTGGTTGCCCGTGCCATCCATGTCGTACACGAATACGCCGGGCACTTTGGCGAAAATCTGGCGGGGCGTTTTTTCGGCGATGTTCGCGTCCAAATTTTGGAGGTTGATGACCTCTGTTTTTTTGCCGGCCCAGATGAACGTGCCTTGCACTTGGGGCAGGCGTTCGATGGTTTCGCGGCGCGAGGAAACGTTGATTTCGCGGAGTGTTTGGTCTTTGAGTGTGTCCGTCGTTTGGGCAAAACCTGCGCTTGCGATAAGTGCGGTGAATAGGTTGACGTATAATTTTTTCATGAAAACTGAAGAATTTAAGTCCGGCAAAAGTATCCGGCACGTCTCCCTGCTTCCCCAATTCTTCCCTTAGAATAGCCTAAGAATTGGCCGATTGGCATATAAAAAGCGCGGAAACCTGACGGGTCTCCGCGCTCTATTTTTGTGTCAACTTGTTGAAAATCAACGCGCTCGAAAACTTACAGCGGCAGCGCGGAGTAGCGTTCGATGAAGGCTTTGAGCTCGTCCACGAGGGCAGGCGAGCCGATGGCAATGGTGCTGCGCTGGTGCAGTTCGCCGGGTTCCATGTCAAGGATGCGTTTCAGTTGGGTGTTGATGGCTTTGCCGCCGGCCTGCTCGACAATCATCGAGAGGGGGTTGCACTCGTACAGCAAGCGGAGTTTGCCTTTCGGGTATTTGCGCGTGCTGGGGTAGAGGAAAATGCCGCCCTGAATCAGGATGCGGTGGATGTCGGAGACCATCGAGCCGATGTAACGCAGGCCGTAGTTTTGGTCGCTGCAATTGTCAATGTAGCGGCGCATTTCGAGGTCGAACTTGGAGTAGTAGCCCTGATTGACGGAGTACGATTGGCCGTTTTCGGGGATGCGCAGGTTCCGGTGGCTCAGGCAAAACTCGCCGATGCTGGGGTCGAGCGTGAAGCCGTTCACGCCTTTGCCCGTCGTATAAACCAAAATGGTGGACGTGCCATAAAGTACATAGCCGGCGGCCACTTGCTTGCTGCCGGGTTGCAGGAAATCCTCCAACGTGGCGGGTGTGCCCGGCTCGCTTTTGCGGCGGTAAATGGCGAAAATTGTGCCGACGGATACGTTCACGTCAATGTTCGAGGAGCCGTCGAGCGGGTCGAACATGACGACGTAGTTGGCCGATTTGCTGTTCACCGCCGGGATTTGGATGATGTCCTTGTTTTCCTCGGAAGCGATGGCGCAGCATTCGCCGCTGTTTTTCAGGCACTCGATGAGTTTTTCGTTGGCGTACACATCGAGTTTTTGCTGGGTGTCGCCGCTGGTGTTTGCGCCGCCGTCGGCGGCCCCGGTGATGTTGACCAGCCCGGCCTTGTTGACCTCGCGGTTGACGATTTTGGCGGCCACGCCGATGTCGCGCAGCAGGCCGGTGAGCTCGCCAGTGGCATAGGCAAAGTCTTTCTCGGAACGGATGATGAACTCGTCGAGCGTGACGATGCGATTGTTGAAGTTGACGGGCGTTTCAGCGGTCGGTGTGGTGGATTTGGTAGCAGTTGCCATGTTGGTTAGAACTGTCTGATAGTGATGAATGATGAACGATGAGTGATGAACCGGGAGGGCTTGGCAGCAAAGTTCAACATCCATCCCTCAATCCTCATCCCTCGCCCCTATTTTTTGCTGGCCCGGAACAGGAAATCTTTTTCCTCTTGTGAGAGGTTGTCGTAGCCCGATTCGCGGATTTTGTCGAGGATGGCATCCAGTCGTTCTTGGAAGGAAGGTTCGTCGCCGCTGGCGGAAGTGTTTGACTTAGAGGCGTTTGCATTTTTTTGCGACACTTTTTCGGCCTTCCGACGGGCTGGGCGCGGGCGGCTGCCGGGCGTGAACCACGACTGGATTTTGAGCCAAAGCGCGTGGACAGGTTCGAGCAAATCCTGCCCGTCGCGCAGGCGGCTGATGAGGAAAATCCCGGTGGCGAAACCGCCGATGTGCGCGACGTGGCCGCCCGTGTTGCTCATGTTGGCTATGCCGATAAGGTCGAGCAAGACCATGACCAGCACGATGTATTTCAGCCGCACCTCGCCGAGCAACAGCAACATGACCCGGTAGTCCGGCGCGAGCGTGACGGCTGCTCCCGCCAAAGCCATCACCGCGCCCGAAGCCCCCAGCGCGTAAGGCGACATGTACATGAAAAACGCCGAGAGGAAAAACAGGAAGCCCCCGGCCAAGCCGCCGAGCAGGTAAATCGGCAGCACCCGGCGGTCGCCGACGAGGTCGCCGATGATGTTCCCGAAAAGGTAGAGGAAGATGATGTTGCTGATGACGTGCCAGAAACCCTCGTGCAAAAACATATACGTCAGCGGCGACCAGGGGTGCCAGAGCAGGGTCTGCCAGTCGGAGGGCATACAAAACAGGTACAGCCCGTCGTAGAAATATTCGGGCACGCCGTGCCCGGCATTGAACATGAACAGCACGAAACGCAAGATGCCAAGCACTGCGAACACCGAAAAATTGATGATGACCAAGCGCGTGACCATATTGCCCGTGCGAAAAGCTTGCCGTATGTCGTCCCAGATTGAGCGAAACATTGTGTTGAGCGTGATTTAGGTGGGATGGATAGTCGGCGGCAAGTTCCCAAAAAATGCGCCTTTCCCGATTCGGCTTGGGGCACGGAAATGCAACTTTTTCAACATTTCACGGCTCCGCGCGCGCGCCCGACGTGGGTTCGAACCGCCGTTTCAGGAACGGATGGCTGAAAACCGCCGCCAAGATGATGAAAACACCCCAGTAGAACTTCGGTTCCAAGTCTTTGTGTTCGTGCAAAATCAGCCCGGCCAACGCCACGCCATACACGGGTTCGAGGTTGAGCGTCAGGTTGACGGCATAAGCCGAGACGTGGCGCATGGCTTTCAGCGACAGGAAAAACGGTAGCACCGTGCAAACCAACGCCAGCACCATCAGCCAAACCCAGTCGCTGCTGCCCTGCGGCCAAAAGTTTTCATCTGGGAAAAAGTGCAGCACGAACGGCATCGCCGCCGAGGTCAGCACGACAATGGCCGACATTTCGATGAAGCTCATGGCCAGCGCGGGCGGCGCGTCGGACTCCATGATTTTTTTGTTGAACACCGAAAAAACCGCCGCTAAAAAACCGCTCAAAATCCCGACCGCAAACCCCGTCCGCATCTGATAATCAATGCTTTCGACGACCAAAGCCATGCCCGGCAACACGAGGATGCCCAACGCCAACTCGTACCATCGGAACCGCGTGCGGAGGATGAGCGGCTCGGTGAACGCGGCGAAAAACGAGGTCGTGGACATCGTGACCACCGCGACGGAGGCGTTCGCCAATTTGATGGCCCCATAAAAACACAGCCAATGCACCCCAACCAACAACCCGATGCCGAAGAGTCGGACGGCCGTCTGGCGCGAAAGCCCGCGCAGCTGCGCTTTTGGCATCAAAAACCACAAGGCGGTGGAAGCAATCGCCACACGCCACCAGACAAGCGGCACGGTTTTGAGCGAAATCAGGCCGCCCAGTACGGCGGTGAACCCCCAAATGAAGACGCAAAAATGGAGGATGAGATAAGCGCGGAGTTTGTCGGACATTGTCTTTGGCTATCTGGCCATTTGGTGATTCGGTGATTTGAGGGCCAAATAGCCGAATCACCAAATGGCCAATCAAATCAGTTGGGTGTACTTGCCCAGCACCCAGCGTTTTTCGCCGATGCGGAACCAGCCGTCGGCGGTCGTTTCGAGCACCGAGACCACATCGCCGAGTTTGAGTTCCCCGACTTTGGGATTACCCACGCCGGGGCCGGAGCGGACGTTGAGGAAACTGTTGATGACTTTGGCGGTGCGCGTGGTGGGCAAAATTTGGATGTAATCCGCTGACACAAAACGCTTTGTGCCGATGCGCCACCAGCCGCCGGTTTTTTCGAGCAAATCCACCACGTCGCCCTGTTTCAGTTCGGCCACCTTCGCATTGGAGGTGGCGGGGCCGCTGCGGACATTCAGAAACTTGGAAATGACGCGCCCACGCTGCTTGGTCGCAGGCGGTGGCGTGGGTGTCGGCGCGGGTGCTTGCCCGCCGGAAAGCAGAGCATTGGCCAATTTCACGGCGTTCAGGGCATTGAGGCGGCCAAAGCCGAAATAGTCGGAGTGGCCACTGGCATCGTAGCTGCTGGCTCCGCCGATTTTGTCCGCGCTTTTTTTCAGGATGTCGCGGATTTGGTCGAGCGTGAGCGCGGGGTTGGCCGTGAGCATGAGGGCGCAAACGCCCGCCGCGAGCGGAGTCGCGCTGCTCGTGCCGCCGAAACCGGAGGTGTAGCCCAGCTCCACGCGCACACCGTCGCCCGCGATGCCGGCGGTGGCGGTGGTGATGCCGATGCCGGGGTCGCCGTTGGTCGGGGCGCAGAGGAAGGCGTTTGGGCCGTAAAAAGTGTAGTCGCTGGATTGGTCGAGGCTGTTGGAGGCCGTGACGCAGAGCACGTCGGGGTGGTTGGCAAAATCGCTGACCGGGCGCGGCAGGTTGTTCGAGTTTGGGTTGGCGTTGCCGGCGGCAAAAAACATGGGCAGCCCCTTCCCGCCCCGGCCCTCGCGGGCGATTTTTTTCAGGTAATTGGAAACGTAGGTCGAGAGCGGCACGGGCTTCGGGAATCCGAGGCTACATGAGATGATGTCCGCGCCATTCAAAAAGGCGTGCTCGAAGGCGTTTTTGATGGCTTCGTCGCTGAGGATGTCGAGTTTGATGGGGATGATGCGGGCGTTCGGGCAGGCACCGAGGATGCCGTTCACGTCCCATGCCCCGGCGGCGACCGCCGCGCAACTGGTGCCGTGACTCATCACGCCGAGCGACCCGTCGGAATAGCGCACCAGCGGCGACACATCGGACGAGCGGGCGGCGGCATTAAAGGGGGTGCGGATTTTCGTGCCGTCGCCGCGCAGCTGCGGGTGCTCGGTGGCGAAGCCTGTGTCAATGACCGCGATTTTCAGGTTTTTATCGCCGAGGCCGCCGATGAACTGCCACGCGGCTTTGATTTTGGCATCCGCGCCTTTTTTAAAATGGTCGCTGCCATAGACGGCGTTCGGGATTTCAAAAATGGGGATGGCTGCGCCCGTGTTTTCGTGGTGCCATTGCGTGGCGACAAACCGCCCGGTCGGCGGCGCAAAATCGCGCTCGGAAGGCAGGGTCAGGAACTCCGGTTCGGCCACGCGCACAAGCTTGTTCTTTTGCAAAGTCATGGCGCACTTGATGGGGTTGGGCGAATCGGCGGTCACGCTGACGCGCATGGCTCCGGGCGCAACCAACTCCTTGATACTCAGGCCCAAAGCGTCCAACACCGACTGCTGTTGCTCGCCGTCGGCATCGGGCGCGAACTCGATGTAGAGGTTGCCTGTCGGCACGAACGGCGCGTCGTCTTGGTCGTCAAAATGATAAACGTGCGTCCCGGCGGAGACTTCGGGCAAAGCGCGCATCTTGTCCAGTTTGGCATCAATGCCGCGCTTGGCCGTGACGACTTGGAAGCTTTCGAGTTCCGGGCCGGAGGCCAAGCTGCGGGCGGCGCGCCCGGTCGGTTTGGTGGAGGGATTGAACCGGACGGCGGCTTGGGTCGTGCTTTTGGTCAGGCTGAGCGGTGCGCCACCGTAGTTGAAAGTGGCCTTGTTGAGTTTTTTTGCCATCGGAGAGGGGGAGTTTTAACCGCGAAGGGCACGGAGTTTCACAATGGGCACACCCAACTTTGTTAAATTCCGTGCCCTTCGCGGCGGATAAATCGGCTTACCACATTTTTTTGACGTAGGCATCCTTGTAGCCTTTGGCTTTGACCTGCTCCAACACTTTGTTGGCATCGGCTTGGCTATTGGCGCGTTTGGCGACGGCATAGCCGTAGGCCCCGTGTTTTTTGGCAGGCAATGCGGCTGCTTCGGTGAAGCCCAGTTTGACGAGTTTTTCCATTTCGGCGCGGGCTCCGTCCATTTGTTTGAAGGCTCCGGCCACAACCCAATAACGGCCTTTGTTCGGGTCGGCTTTGGCCGTTTTTGTGGTCGTTTTTGGGCCGTCCTCGGCGGCGGCGGCGGGCTTGGTCGGCGCGGGCTTTTTCGTTGGGGTTGAGGCGGTTACGGGTTTTTCGGCGGTGCGCCCGGCAGCGGTGTCGTCGCCTTCGATGCCGGACGATTTGGCGGCAGTGGCCGTCGTGGCGGCGGGGGCGGGCACGGTGGTTTGGGTGGGCTTTTCGGTGGAGCCGTCCTTGTAGGTTGCGTCGTAGGCGGCGGGTTTTTCGGCGTAAGTGCTGGATTCGGTGCTGTCGTCCTCGATGTAGCCGAGGTCGTCGGCGGGTTGTTCGGTTGCTTCGCGGGCTTGCAGGGCTTTTTGTTTTTTGATTTCGCAGGCTTTCCATCCGGCGAGCAGGACGAACGCGGCGAGCAAAATGTAGAGGACGACGGTCAGGCTGCTTGTTTTCATGGTACGATGTTTTTAAGTGAAAGTGTTGGTTTGGAAAAATGAGTCAATGGGTTGAGCGTCGGTGGTTCGCGCAGTGGCGCATGATTGGTGCGGCTAATGTAGGCAGATTTTGGATTTGCAAATTGCAACTTTCTAACCAACTGGTTTTCAGGCGATTGATTCTTTCTTGAAACAAAAAATGCCCGGCCAGCCGGGCATTTTTGGGCGAGAAATTTGTGGGCTTGCCGCTCGCTCGGCATGGCAAATAAACGGGCGGGCGCGGCCTCAAATCTTCCGCACGCGGCCAGAACCCGAAATGGACGAACTGACCTGCGGGCTGCCTTTGTACTCCACGATGCCGCTGCCGCTGATGGAGACCGTGAGCGAATCCAACACATGGAGCCGCGCATCGCCGCTGCCGGACACACTGACTTTGGCCGTTTTCACGGGGCAGCCGAGCGCGTCGAGGTCGCCGCTCCCGCTGATGGATGCGTCGAGCGCGTCGGCATCGCCGAAAAACTCGACATCGCCGCTGCCAGAAATGAGGGCGTTGATTTTGTTGAACGACAGGTCGTTGAGGCTCAAATCACCGCTGCCGGACACGTCCAACGCCAGCGCGTCGCCCGCGATGAGGTCGAGCACATCCACGTCCGCGCTGCCCCGGATTTCAAAGGCATCCCAGCTGGGCGCGGAAACGGTGATTTTCAGGTCGTCCACGTCCCACACATTGCGGTCGAAGTAGATTTTCAGCACACCGTTTTCCTCGACCGTTTCGAGGTAGGCGATGATGTTTTCCTCGCAAGTGACCTCTACTTTGAACACCGAATCCACGCGGACGCGCACATCGCCGTTGCACCCGATTTCGAGGGCATGGAAATCTTTTGCGTCGCGGGTCTCGGTCACGAGGTCGCCCCGACCGCGCACGGTGTCGTCGCAAGATGGGAGCAGGCAAAGGCTCAAAAAAGCGAGGGCGAGGGTCGGGGTGTGCCAGTTTTTGGCGGTCAAAAAGTTGATTAGCATAGTTTGAAAATGTTTGGTGGTGAGTGTTTCGTGGCGAATCGCTGCCGCCATCGGACACTGCCAGACACTTTCGGGTGGCATCAACCCTGAAACCGGCGGCCGTTTTTGAGGAAAATTTAACGACCCCAAAAAACGGGCCGGGCGGAATCCTGACCTCAACCATGCCGCCGCGCCACCTCGCCCGGTGCGACTCCGAAATGCTCGCTGAAACAAGTGGAAAAATAGGACGCACTGCTGAACCCCACGCGGTAGGCCACTTCGGAGACGTTGCCCGCGCCCTGCGCCAGCAAGTCGCGGGCGCGTTCGAGCCGCATTTTTCGGATGATTTCGACGGGCGAGAGGCCAGCCAGCGCGGTCAGTTTGCGGTGCAGTTGGCTGCGCGACATCCCGACTGCCCCGGCCAAATCCTCCACGCCGAAATGCTCGTCGTCCATTTTTTGCTCGATCGCGTCCAACGTGCGCCGCAGGAACTGCTCATCCACCGAATTGACGGCCACGTCTTTGGGCTGCACCCGGATTTCGCCCGCGAATTTTGCCCGCAGCTGCGCCCGCGACTCGACCAGATTTCGCGCCCGGATTTGCAGTTCGCGCCCGTCGAAGGGCTTGGTCAGGTAGTCGTCCGCGCCGGTTTCCAGCCCTTCTATTTTTTCGGCTTGCCCGGCTTTTGCGGTCAGCATGATGACGGGGATGTGGCTCGTGCGCGGGTCGGTTTTGAGTTGGCGCGTCAGTTCGGTGCCGTCCATGCGGGGCATCATGATGTCGGTCACGACGAGGTCGGGCATTTCGGTGCGGGCCATTTCGAGGGCGGCCAAGCCGTCGGGTGCCTCCAAAATGCGGTATTCGTCGCGCAAATGCCCCACGATGTACGCCCGCACGTCGGCATTGTCATCGGCCACAAGTGCAGTTTTGAGTTTTGAGTTTTGAGTTTTGAGTGGTGTGTGGGCTGGTATGGCGGAGATTTCCTCATTTTCCAACGAGACGGTAATCCGCGTCGTCGTTTCGGGACTGGAAATTGTCCGCCCGCTGTTTTCCAAAAACTGCATCGGCAAACTGACCGTGAACGCCGTGCCCGCGCCCGGTCGGCTTTCGACCGAGATGTTGCCGCCTTGCAGTTCGACTAATTCTTTGGTCAAAGCCAGCCCGATGCCGGAGCCAGCCGAGTCGTCGGTTTTGGGCGTGTTTGCTTGGTAAAATCGCTCGAAAATATGCGGCAACTGCTCCGGCGGGATGCCCACACCTTCATCGCGGACGACGATAGTCAGTTGATTTTCAGTCGCTTGCGCCTCGAACGAGACGCGCCCTTCGTCGGGTGAAAACTTGAATGCATTGCTCAGGAGGTTGGTCAAAATCTTCTCCAAAACATCTTTGTCAAAATTGGCGGCGAGCGGCGCGGCGGGAAATTTTGCCTCCAAAACCATGTTCCGCTGGGCGGCCATGCTCTCAAAACTGCCGACGATGGCGCGGAGGAAAGCCGACAAATCGCCCTCGGCGGGCTGCAATTTCAGTTTGCCGCTTTCGAGTTTCGAGAGGTCGAGCAGTTGGTTGATGAGTTGGAGGAGCCGCTCGGCATTGCGCACCATGATTTTCAGGAAATGCGGCGCGTCGCCCCGGAAGGTGCCGTCGCGCATCTCGCGCAGCGGGCCAAGCAGGAGGGTCAGCGGCGTGCGGAATTCGTGTGAGATGTTGGCGAAAAAGACGGACTTCATCTGGTCAAGCTCGCGCAGTTTTTCGGCTTCGGCGTGTTCGAGTTGGAGGGCGAGTTGGGTTTCTTTTTCGCGGAGCCGCTGGCGGTTTCGGAAAAAGAGAAGCCCGCCGACGGCCAATGCCACTATCGCCAACGCGCTGAAAATCAGCAGGTTTTGTCGGTTGCGCTGGCGTTCGAGTTGGAGGTTTTTCTGGGCGAGTTCGGCGGCTTGCTGGCTGTTTTGGTAGCGGGCTTCGAGTTCGGCGGCGTTGCGGTCGGTCGTGGATTTCGAGAGCGAATCGCGCAGCGCAGCCCATGCGATGGCTTCTTTCAGCCCCTCTTCGTGCCGCCCGGTGGCCTGCAAAGCCAGCAAAAGCCCGCCTTTGGCGGTGACTTGCCCTTCGAAGAAGTGCATTTTTTCGGCGGCGGCCTCGGCTTCGCGGAAATAGGGAATGGCTTCGGCGGCGCGGCCGGTTTCGCGCAGGGCCACGCCGAGGTTGTGGCCGCCGAAATAGATGTGCTCCGGGTTGTCGGCCCGGCGGCTTTCTTCGAGCACTTCGCGGGCGAGTTTTTCCATTTCGCGGAAATCGCGCCGCTGGTGGGCGAGCGCGGCGAGGTTGGATTTGATGGTCAGCGAGAGGAAGTCAATGCTGCTGTTTTGGCCGAGCAGGTCGTAGGCTTTGCGGTAAAAAAAGTAGGCAGAATCCACCATTTTTTGGTTGCCGAACACCAGCCCGGTGTTGATGGAAAACTTTGCCAGCAGCACCGTGTCGCGCATTTGCTCCGCCAGCCGAAGCCCGCGCTGGTGGTATGCCTGTGCTTTGCCGAACTGGCCTTGCAGGCGCATCGCGTCGGCGAGGTTGAGCAGGACGTTGGCCTCTTTTTTTGAATCATGGATGCGTTCGCTTTCGGCCAGTGCCGCGAGGAAGTGGCGCACGGCGGGTTCGAGGTTGCCCTTGTTTTTGGCGGCCAAGCCGAGGGCATTTTGTCCGCTGATTTTGAAGCGGGGGAGCTGGCCGCGCTCGGCGGTTTCGAGCAGTTTTTGGGCATAAAAAGCCAGCGAGTCCGCGTCGGATGGCAAATAATGGAGGCAAAGCTGGAACAACGCGGCGCAGCGCAGGCTGTCGTTCGGTGCGGTTTGCAGGTTTTGCAAAAGCGTGGGCAAGGGATTGCTCTGGGCATGGACAAACGACTGCCCGACGAACACAAAAATCAACAGCGGGAGTAGGTGGTTTCGCATGGCACAGTTTGTTTTTGGGCTGAAAAATAGGCAAAAAACCGCTCGGCCCCGCTTTTTTCATGCTCCGCCGGGCGCGGCTTTTTATCCCCGAAATCGGCGGCTTATTTTCTCGTGGTGCCTCTTTTTCAGCCCTAACTTTGCCACAATTGCAAACCATCACAATCCAAAACCATGCAACACAAACTTTTGCTCCTCGCCGCCGCCCTGTGCTTTTGGGGCATCGCGGCCCCGCTCCGCGCCCAAAACATCGTGCAGGAAACCGAAAAAGGCGGTCGCCCCTGCTTCCGCATTGACTTTGCCAAAACCGACGAGGGGTTGGTGGAAAAACTCTGGAAAAACTTCGTCAAAGACCAGTTTGACGGCAAACTGAAAAAGGACAAAAAGACCGACGAGTGGTCGGTGCTTGGCCTGCAATCGAGCATTGTCAGTGGCGACAAATTCGACCTGTATTCGGTCGTCGAAAACTATGCGGGCGACGGGGCCACGCTCTTCGTTTGGTTCGACGTGGGCGGCGGCTACCTCAACCGCCGAGACCACCCCGAACGCACCGACAACACCGTGGACGCGCTGCGCCAGTTCTACTTTTCGGTGCGCCGCGAGGTCATCGGCAAGGAGCTCGAGCAGCAGGCCGACAAACTCAAAGACTTCGAGAAGAAGCTCAAAAACCTGAAAAAGGACAACGAAGACCTCCACAAAGACATCGAAAACTACAAAGCCAAAATCAAAAAAGCCGAGGAGGACATCCTGAAAAACGAGCAGGAGCAAACAAAGACCATCGTGGACATCGAGACGCAAAAGAAGACTGTCGAGGATGTGAAGGCCCGGCTCGACAACGTGGAAAAGAGCAACAACTGAACCCCGCAAGCTATATGCGCCCGAACGCCCCGGCGATGGACTCACGCTCCGTCGCCGGGGCGTTTCCGTTGGTGCCCGGCGCGGGCAAAAAAGAATGTTGGCTTTTTTGTTTTGGGAAAAACAAATACTTTTGAAACAAAAAATTGAATCTTATTTTGGGCAGGCGTGGCCGAAAAATAGATTTGCACAAAATTTCAAGCCCCGTTTTCAACTGTCCCCGGCAACATCTTATACAGTTTGAAAGCCATAATTGAAGGATTCTGATTTTTTTAAAACCATGAATTTCAATGCTGTTACAAATCGCCGGCATTGTTATTTGTGGCTGATTTCGGACATAATTTTTGTGGAAAACGACGGGCGATTGTGCATAACTGGCAAGGTTTTCACAGTTGTCCACAGTGCCCGCCGAAGTTATCCACAAGCATGGGCGGCACACGGATTGTTTGAACTTCGTTTTCCACCCAGAGCGATTTACGTTTGTGCGCGACCGACAATTTCCGTCTTTTCTTGGCTAAACAAATTGGCACGAAACCCAGCCAGCAACCATTTTTCAACCGATGCCCCCAGCACGATGGGGGCGCAATCCGACGAGCAAAATGACCGACTTGCCTGAACAAAACCGCGACCTGAGCACGCGACGCTTGCAGCCAAACTTCAAAGGGACGAGCACCAACAACGGTGGGCGCACGGCTACTGAGGGGCTATCGAGCTATGTGTTCGGCAAATTGCAGCCGCAGGCCTTGCCCTTGGAGGAGGCCGTGCTTGGTGCGCTGATGATTGACCGCGAGGCTCTGCCCATTGTCATGGACATCTTGCGCCCGGAGACGTTTTATTTGGAGGCGCACCAATTGGTGTATCGCGCCATCGTGCGCCTGTTCGAGCGGTCGCACCCGGTGGATATGTTGACGGTGACGGAGGAGCTGCGGAAAGGCGGCGACTTGGACAAAATCGGCAATGCCTATTATCTGGCAGAACTGACCAACCGCGTCGCGTCGGCGGCCAACATCGAGTACCATGCGCGGATTTTGGCCCAAAAACACATCCAGCGCGAGCTCATCCGCGTCAGCACGCGCACCATCCGCGATGCCTACGAGGACACGACCGACGTGTTCAACCTGCTCGACGAAGCCGAAAAGGGCCTGTTTTCCATCACGCAAAACAACCTCAGCCGCACTTTCGAGAGCATGGGCAGCCTTGCCAGCCGCGTGTTGAAACAAGTGGAAGACCTCTCGAAAAAATCCGACGGCCTCACGGGCGTGCCCTCCGGGTTCACGGATTTGGACCGATTGACGGCTGGCTGGCAATCCTCTGACCTCATCATTTTGGCGGCCCGCCCCGGCATGGGCAAAACCAGTTTCGTGCTGGCCTGCGCCCTGAACGCGGCCAAAGATTTCGGCAAGCCCGTCGCGCTGTTCTCGCTCGAAATGGCCAACGCGCAGCTGGTGCAACGCCTGCTTTCGATGGAATCCGAAATCCCGGCCAACAAATTCCGCAACGGCAAAATGGAGGATTACGAGTGGCAACAGCTGCAAGTCACCGTCGAGAAAATGAACGCCGTGCCCATTTTCATTGACGACACGCCGGGCATCAACGTCTTCGAGCTCCGCGCCAAATGCCGCCGCCTGAAAATGCAGCACGACATCCAGATGGTCATCATTGACTACCTGCAATTGATGACCGGCACTTCCGAAAACAACCGCAACGGCAACCGCGAGCAGGAAATCTCGTCCATTTCCCGCGCCCTGAAAGGCATGGCCAAAGAGCTGAACGTGCCCGTCATAGCCCTCTCGCAGTTGAGCCGGGCCGTCGAAACACGTGGCGGCAGCAAGCGGCCACAGTTGAGCGACCTCCGCGAATCGGGTGCCATCGAGCAAGATGCCGACATCGTGGGCTTCATTTACCGCCCGGAGTATTATCAAATTTTGGAGGACGAAAACGGCCAGTCGCTGAAAGGCGTGGCCGAAATCATCATCGCCAAACACCGGAACGGCGCGCTGGACACGGTGCGCCTCAAATTCACGGACACGTTTGCCAAATTCGGCAACCTCGAAGACCCGACATTCGCTGGCCTGCACGACCCCTTCTCCGGGCCGTTCCAAGCCCAACCGCAAAACATCATCACCAAATCCTCGCGCATGAACGAGGAAGACATACCGTTTTAAAGAGGGCGAGACGGAGAGAGGGCGAGAGGGCGAGACGGCGAGAGGGCGAGACGGAGAGAGGGCGAGAGGGCGAGACGGAGAGAGGGCGAGACGGAGAGAGGGCGAGACTCATTCAAACACGTCAAACTTACTTTATGACCAACGAGGAGTTCAATGACCAATTTCGCAAGCGGACAAGGGCTTTCTCGGTGGCCGTATTAAAATTTTGCGACAAGCTGGACTCAGCGGCTTCGACGAAAGTCATATCATATCAATTGGCGAAATCTTCGACCTCAGTTGGCGCAAACTATCGGGCATTTTGCCGGGGACGTTCCAGAAACGAGCGATATTCTAAAATCTGCATTGTGGTAGAAGAAGCCGATGAGACAGTCTATTGGCTTGAGATACTGCAAGAACTTGGCAAAGGAGACCAGCAAGAATTGGCCAAGTTGTTAACAGAAAGCAATGAGATTTTAAAGGTGGTAGCCAAAACCAAAAGCAGCCACGAAAATTGACTCTCACCGTCTCGCCGTCTCACCGTCTCGCCGTCTCACCGTCTCGCCGTCTCGCCGTCTCACCGTCTCACCGTCTCACCGTCTCACACATGGAAATAGTTTCTTACAACCTGAACGGCATTCGCTCGGCTATATCGAAAGGGTTCATAGATTGGATGCGCGAGGGCAACTTCGACATCGTGTGCGTCCAAGAAACCAAGGCCCAGCCCGCCGATGTGCCGATGCTCGAAATTGAAAGCCTCGGCTACCATCATGTGTGGCATTCCGCCGAAAAAAAGGGGTACAGCGGCGTGGCGACTTTTTCAAAACAGGCTCCCGACCGCGTGGTCGTCGGCTGCGGCATCGAAAAATACGACCGCGAGGGCCGCATCCTCCGCACGGATTTCGGCGATTGGTCGGTGCTGAATTGCTATTTCCCGTCCGGCACAACGGGCGACGAGCGGCAGGGGTTCAAGATGGTTTTTCTCGAAGATTTTTTCAAATGGGTAGAGGTACTGCGGCAGGAGCGACCTAAACTTATTATTGTTGGAGACTACAACATTGCCCATCGGGAAATTGACATCCACGACCCGAAGGGCAACAAAAATTCCAGCGGCTTCCTGCCCGAAGAGCGGGCTTGGATGACGCGCTGGTTCGAGCAGGGCGGTTTCACGGATGCGTTCCGAAAAGTCGCGCCTGAAAAAGTAGAGTACAGCTGGTGGAGCTTCCGGGCCGGGTCGCGGGGCAAAAACAAGGGCTGGCGCATTGATTATCAATCCGTTACCGATAATCTGGCCGACCAAATCCGCGCCGTGCGCCACCTCGGCGAGGCCATGCACTCCGACCACTGCCCCGTCTGGATGCGGATTGACCTCTGAAAAACAGGGAGAAATGAAAACGCAGCTGGCCGGGCAAATCCCCGAAGACCAGCTGCGTTGCATTGATTTTCAATTACTTACACCTGTGCGTTCACCTCTGCCGCGAACTCGGCGAGCGTCGCCGTGCCCTTGTCGCCCTCGCCTTGCTTGCGGACGGACACGGTGCCAGCTTCGGCCTCTTTTTCGCCGACGATGAGCAGGTACGGGATGCGTTTCAGTTCGTTGTCGCGGATTTTGCGGCCAATCGTCTCGTTGCGGTCGTCCACGAAGCCGCGCAGGTCGTCGGCTTCGAGTTGCTGTTTCACTTGATAGGCATACTCGACATACTTATCCGACACGGGCAAAATGGCGAACTGCTCCGGCGTGAGCCACAGTGGGAACTTGCCCGCGCAGTGCTCAATCAACACGCCGATGAACCGCTCCATAGAGCCAAACGGCGCGCGGTGAATCATTACGGGGCGGTGCTCGGCGTTGTCTGCGCCGATGTACGTCAGGTTGAAACGCTCCGGCAGGTTGTAGTCCACCTGAATCGTGCCCAACTGCCACGAGCGGCCCAGTGCGTCTTTCACCATGAAGTCGAGTTTCGGGCCATAGAAAGCCGCTTCCCCCAGTTCGGTCACGGTGTTCAGGCCGACTTCGGCGGCAGCGTCAATGATGGCTTGCTCGGCTTTTTGCCAGTTTTCCTCCGAACCGATGTATTTCGCCTTGTTTTCGGGGTCGCGGAGGCTGATTTGGGCGGTGAATTTGTCGAAACCCAGTTTCGCCAGCACATAGCGCGTCAGGTCGAGCACGCCCAAAAACTCCTCTTTGAGTTGCTCCGGCGTACAGAAAAGGTGCGCGTCGTCTTGCGTGAAACCGCGCACGCGAGTCAGGCCGTGCAATTCGCCCGACTGTTCGTAGCGGTAAACCGTGCCGAACTCTGCGATGCGGACGGGCAGCTCACGGTACGAGCGCGGGCGGTGGCCGTAGATTTCGCAGTGGTGCGGGCAGTTCATGGGTTTGAGCAAAAACTCCTCGCCTTCCTGTGGCGTGAAAATGGGCTGGAACGAGTCCTTGCCGTATTTTTCCCAGTGGCCGCTGGTGACGTACAGTTTTTTCGAGCCGATGTGCGGCGTGATGACCGGCAAATAGCCGCGCTTGATTTGCTCTTTTTTCAAAAAATCTTCCAGTCGCTGGCGCAGGGCCGTGCCTTTCGGCAACCAAAGCGGCAGCCCGGAGCCGACTTTTTCCGAAAACATGAACAGTTCCAGCTCCGCGCCCAGCTTGCGGTGGTCGCGTTTTTTGGCCTCTTCGATGAGCGCGAGGTACTCGTCCAGTTCCTTTTGTTTCGGGAACGTGATGCCGTAGATGCGCGTCAGTTGTTTGCGTTTTTCGTCGCCGCGCCAATAGGCTCCGGCGATGTTCATCAGTTTCACGGCCTTGATGGGTTCGGTTGTCGGGATGTGCGGCCCCCGGCAGAGGTCGGTGAAATTGCCTTGTTGATAAAACGTGATTTGCCCGTCCTCCAAACCTTCCAGCAGTTCGAGTTTGTACTCGTCGCCCTTCTCGGTGAAGTACGCAACTGCCTCAGCCTTAGGCACTTCGCGGCGCAGGTACTCGCTTTTGTTGCGGGCCAGTTCGAGCATTTTTTGCTCGATTTTCGGCAGGTCGGCAGCCACCAGCTGGCGGTCGCCCAAGTCCACGTCGTAGTAAAAACCGTTTTCGATGGCCGGCCCGATGCCCAGTTTCACGCCGGGGTAGAGGGCCTCCAACGCCTCGGCCATGAGGTGGGCGGAGGAGTGCCAGAAGGTGGTTTTGGCCTCTTTGTCCTCCCATTTCAGGAAGGTCATCGTGGAGTCTTCGGTGATGGGGCGCAGGAGGTCGCGCACTTCGCCGTTGACTTTTGCGGCCAGCACGTTGCGCGCCAGCCCTTCCGAGATGGATTTTGCCACGTCCATCGCGGTCGTGCCCGGGGCGTACTGACGAACGGCGCCGTCGGGGAATGTTACGTTAATCATTGAAAATGAATGTTTTAGCCCACCCAAACGAAAGGCGGGTGCGTCGGCGATTTTGGATTTTCGATAGATGATTTACGACTACACAGGTATTCGGAAATCCAAAATCTGAAATTGTCAATCGCCTCGGCGGTTTGTGAAAAATGAGCGGCAAAAGTATGGATTCATTTCGGAGGCGACGGCATAAGGCCAGCAACGGGCGGTGCTTGCGTGTTAAAATGCTGATTGTGAGATGTTTTTGATGTTCGGTACATTCAAAGCCCGTTCGCTTGTTGGCGGGTTTTCGATGGAAAAAACCAAAGCCCGCAGCATCTCGGCGAGCGTGACCAAGCCCAAATCGAGGGCTTTTGCCCGCGTGGCGGGCAGTATCTCCAAAAACTTGAACAGCGGCCAAAACAGCACGGGCCACCAATGCCCCGGCCCGACGACGTACCACGGGCGCAGGAACGTGCGCGGCAGCCCGGTCTCGCGCACGGCCTGCTCGCCGAGTGCCCGCACTTTCTGGTAGTCGGCCATGATTTTAGTGGGCGTTTGACTGACGCTTATGTACACGAAATGCCCTGCGCCCGCTCGTCGTACTGCTGCCGCCGAAGCTTGTGCCGACCGCAGATCAATGTCGTAAAACTGCTGTCGCTTGCGCGGTGAGGGATGCGGCACGCCGAGCAACTGCACGAACGTGCTGCCCGTCGGGATTTTTTCGGCAAAGCTGCCCGCCTCGAACGGGTCGGCGACGACCGTCCGGCAGCCCGGCGGTAATTTGCCCTCCGAGCCGGGCCGCACGAGCGCAACAACCTCGTGGCCGCGCTCCATCAAAATTCGGATGAGGCGGCTGCCGATGTAGCCCGTGCCGCCGGTGATGAAGATTTGCATGGTCAAGAAGTGTGAGACGGTGAGATGTGAGACGGTGAGATGTGAGACGGTGAGATGTGAGACGGTGAGATGTGAGACGGTGAGATGTGAGACGGTGAGGTGTGAGAGAAACTGGATTTTAAAATTTCTCGACATCTCGCCGCCTCACATTCTATCCGCGTCTTTCAAAAACGCGAGCAGCCCGGTCATGTACGCCTGTTGGTCGTCCCACATACACATGTGGCTGCCGTTCGGGCAAAGCAGGAAGCGGCCTTTTTGCACCTGTTCGGACACCCATTTCATGTGTGCCGGGTCCATCGTGTCATGCGTGGCACCGATGACGAGCGTCGGGATTTTCAGTTCAGGCAGGCGGGCTTTCACGTCCCATTTTTCGAGTTTGCCGGAAATGCCGAATTCGCTCGGCCCCTGCATGGTGACGTACAAATCTTGATTGATTTTGGCGAACGAGCGGTTCACGGCGTTCGGCCAATCGGCCAGCGGGATGCGGCAAATGTGCTGGTTGTAAAAATGCGGCATCAGCAGTTCCATGTATTTCGGATTGGCAAAATCGCCCGCCGCTTCGATGCGCCGGATGGTATCGAGCACCGCCGGGGGCAGCTGTTTGGCCAGCACATTGTCGGCATAGGCATCGTAATCCGGTGCGCTCATCATCATGTTCGAAATGATGAGGCCGCGCAGGTTGGACTGGTATTTCAGGGCATATTCGGCGGCCAAAATGCCGCCCCACGAGTGGCCGAGCAGGTAAAAATTGTCCTTCGTCAGGCCCAAAGCCTGCCGCACTTGCTCCACTTCCTCGACGTAGCGGGGCAAATCCCACATCGCCTTGTCCTTCGGGTTGTCCGAGTTGCCGCAGCCGAGCTGGTCATAGTAGATGAACTCGATGCCCTCGGCGGGCAGGAAACTTTCCATGCACTCCCAATATTCGGCGGAGCAGCCGGGGCCGCCCGCCAGCAGCAGGATTTTGATGCGCGGGTTGTGGCCGAAGCGTTTTGTCCAGACGTTGAACTTGCCCTTCGGCGTGTCAATCGGGATGACACGCACACCGCCCGTTTGGAGGCCCGGTTCAGTCTGTTTGAAATATTCGGCCAGCGGATTGGGGCGGTCGGCAGGTTTTTGGCAGGCGGAAAACAGGGCGAGGGCAGCGAAAGCGAGCAAAATTTTTTTCATGGCAGATGTTTTGAATGAAAAAGATGAGCATGGAAATGCAAAAAAAAACCGCCCCGAAAGTCGCACTTCCGGGGCAGTCGCATCCAAAAAAATCACTTGCCCATATTCGGGATTGCGCCTAGCTGCTGCAAGAATTTCAGGTCGTCGGAGAACGACGAGTTCCAGACCAATTTGCCGTCTTTGAGCCGCCACACGTCCACACTTTGGTAGTCCACTTTTTTTCCAGTGGCCGGGATGGCTGCTATGTCGCCCTGTTGGGTGCCCGTAAATCGGGTGGTGGCGATGACCAAATCGCCTTCGGCCACGATGTGCTCGACGGTCATTTTCAGGTCGGGGAAAATTTTGAGGAACTCATAACCAAGTTGCTTGAACGCGGGCAAGTCCATCGTGCCGAACGAGCCGTTTTCGATTTTGAAAACCGCCGCATCGAACAGCGACACGCAGGATTCCACGTCGTGCTTCGCGCCGTACCAGTCATAAAAATTGAGCACGGTCTGTTTGTTTTTGGCCTGCTCCGAGGCGGGCGCGGGCAGCCCGGCGGTCAGTTGCTGCACGAATGCGGCATTGTCGAACTGCACATCGATATCGCTGATTTTGCCAGCCGCATCGAATTTTAGGAATGCCTGAAACGGAAGGCTCACGCGGTTTCCGCTCGGAGGGTTGCCTTGCAGCGTACCTGTGTTCGTGCCTGAAAAATGGCCTTGAAAAGCGAACGTGTTGCCCGATTCGATGCCTTCCACGACGGCGTGTTTGATGTCGGGGAAGCCGGTTTTGAACCCTGACTGGATGCCGATGTAGGTTTCGGCATCCACGGAGGCGGGCAGGAACGGGGCAGAAAATTTGAAACCCGGTGCCAACATGCCACGCAACTTGGCGTAATCCGCCGCGTCGAGCGTGAGGAAGAACTCACGGGTTTTGCGTTCGAGCTGGCCGGCGTGTTCGCTGGCAAAAATGGTGTTCAGGGCAAGGAGCAGGGCAGCAAAAAATGCGGTGGTTTTCATTTGAAAAATTTGATTTTGGATGGATGAAAATTGTTTTCAAACAATTGGTTTTCAGTGGGTTGGGTCACATGGCGACGAGGTTGTGCAGGCCGTAAATAATGGGTGCGCCGGGGTTTGCGCCGACTTTTTGCAGCACGGGCATCAGGTGCTCGCCGAAGGCTTTGAACTGCTCGGCGGATTCCCACACATCCACGACTTTCAGGCCGTCGGGGGTTTTGATGGCGGCATGGAAGACCTGCCCTGCGGGCAGCTGCGGCAGACCGAGTGCGGCCAAGCTCGCCGCGATTTGGTCGTATTGGGCAGTGCTCATGCCTTTTGCGTCGAAGAGGACGAGGATGCTGGCGGCCGTTTTCGCGGGTGATTTGGCGACGGCCAGTGAGTACACTTCGAACACTTCGGGCGCGGGCGCAGGGATGTTGTTGGCTTTGAACACCGCGTCCGATTTGGCGATGCGCGCCTCGGCGGTGGGCTTGTCGGGGAAAAGGCCGATGGACATCAGCCCGGCGGGTTGCATGGCTCCGAGCGCGTGGAAAGTCCAGCCGAAATCCCACACGCCAGCGGCTTTCATCTTGGCGACGGCCCCGTCATATACATCGGGCGTAGCGGTGGCGGAGCGCGCGAGGCTGAGGTAGTGCGGCTCGAAGGCTTTTTCGATGTCCGACACATCGCCGGTGGCTTCCCAACTGACGACTTTGCCCGCGTCGTTGAATTTCCAAGTGAAGGTCATTTCCGATTTGCAGGGCTTGCCGGTGGGCAACACGATGGCTTCAATGGTGGTCTCGTTGGCGATGGTATTGCCGTTTTCGCGGTAATTGTGCGGCTCGAAACGGGTGACTTGGAGGCTTTTCCCGACGGCCTCGAAAAACTGGGCCAGCCCCGTGTGGCCTTTGAACGTGCCTGCGAACGGCAGCACTTTGGAGCCGACGTGTGTCCAAGTGCATTCCTCGGCGAACGTACCGATGATGGCCGGGATGTCGCCTTTTTGGAAAGCGACGTAGTTGGTCGTGACAGCGGTCATGTTGGCGGATTGCGCGAAAGTGGTGGTGGCCGCGCACAGAGCAAGCAGGACGGGTGCGAAGAGCGATTTCATGTTTTGGAAAATTTGATTTGAAAAACGGTTGACGGTTGACGGCGGACGGCGTGTGCCCAATGTGCTGCACCCAACCTTCCGCTTTGGCCGTTTTGACGATGCAAAAATGGCTGCCGGAGTATGTCCAGCAGCCAGTCCAAAACCTGCTCACACGCAGTTGTTTTTGTTCAAATTTGGGTAAAAACGAGCGAAAATTGCTCAAATGGGGGTCAGTGCCCGCTTTCCCACAGATGAATCTGTGGGCTGTGCATTGAAATCCGGCGGATTTCTTTGCCACGACCTGCCGATTTGCAAACCGGCTCGCTGGGACGGTTTCTTAGATAGGCCGAATAGCGTTCCGCCGGAACGCCCGGCGGCTACGGTGGTGATGCCTCTGCCAAGATGTCGTCCCGCTGGGACGGTGCCTCAAAAATGCTTGAAATACTCGAACGGCTCGTGGCAGGAGTCGCACAGGTACAGGGCCTTGCACGACGTGGAACCGAAGCGGCTCTGCTCGTGCGTGTGCGCGGAGCCGCAACGCGGGCAAGGCACGGCGGGCGGCGGGGCAAAGAGGTCGTCGGGATTGGCGGTGTTCGACACGGGCGGGGCGATGCCGTATTGCCGCAGTTTTTCGTGGGCCGCCGGGCTGAGCCAATCGGTCGTCCAAGCGGGCGAAAAAACGGTCTCGATTTTCACGTTCTCGAAGCCCCACTCGTGCATCGCCGCGCGGATTTCGGCGGTGAAAAGCGACATGGCCGGGCATCCTGTGTAGGTCGGCGTGATGGTGATGGTCAGTTCGGAGCCGTCCCAGCGCACGTCGCGCACCACGCCCAGCTCGGTGATGGTGATGACCGGCACTTCCGGGTCGGGGATTTCGGCGAGCCGTGCCCAGACTTTTTGTTCAACGTCGTTCATGCGGAAAGAGTGGTTTAGCGGACGGTTTTCGGGTCAAATTTCCGAAAAGTTGCCGCCTTCGCGCCGTGATTTACGTCATCGGTTCAATGTCGAAGATCACCGGTTTCGAGGGCGAGGCATCCAAATCCAGCGAAGTGGTTTGCAGATTGAGCAGATAAAGTCCGTCGCGGATGTGGTTGGGCACGAAAACGAGTTCGGTGATGGTGCAGTCGGTGCGCGTGTTTTCGGGATACTGCCAGAACGCCCGGTGCGCGAGCAACTGGCCGCCGTCCTCCTCGCGGTCAACCGACGGCAAATCCAAGAGCAGGTGTTTCAGGCCGCAATCGGCCAGATACTGAGCGGCTTCGTGGTGCAAATACGGCGGGTTGGAGCCGGAATATTGGGCGCGGGTTTTCAGGTCGTCGTTTGGCAACGTCCTGATAATCAATGCATCGGCCTCGTTCGGGGCAAAGGTTTCCTCGATTTGGTTTTTGAAAATCACGCGGTCGCCGTCGTCGGTGCGCTGCGGGTACAGGCTGACGAGTTTTGCCAAAAAATGGTGCTCGCGCAGGCACTCGCGTAGCACGAACCGCTCGCGGGCGATGTGGCCGACGCACTCCGTGTGGGTGCCGTTGCCGTGTGGGTTGAGCCGGATGTTGAAAAAATTAACCACGCCGCCTTCGGCGGTGCTGCCCACGAAATCGCCCGCCCGCACGGGCGCAAACTCGACGGGCGGTGCCCAAAAACAATTGGGGTTTTCCAGCCCGTCGCGCAGCGGGATGGAAAGGTCGAGTGGCTTGGAAAGGTCGGCAGCGAATATTTGGCCGAGGCGGGCGAAGGTGATTTTCATGCGTTTTTGACGGCAAGGATAAGCGGAAACGGGGTTTTGAGTTTTAGGTTTTGGGGGTCGGGTTGATGTCCTCTCCGACAACGACAAAAAATGGGCGGCAGCCCGAAGGCCACCGCCCGTTGTTTTGAATGTTTCGGCCTTGTTTACGCCTCGGCCTCCGGCTTCTTCCCGTCCTTGTTCCATTGCTCCAACAGTTTGATGCCGAGCAAATCCACGATGGACGCGGCCCCGTCGCCGCCCCCGGCGATGAGCACGTCGGGGATGATTTTCACGCCTTCCTTGCCGATGACCTCCATGATTTTCAGGCGGGTGAAGCCGTCGCCGCCCATTGCCTGCACTTGCAACTCGTAGCTTTCGGCGTTCGATTTACCGATGGCCAAGATTTTGGAAGCCTCGGCCTCGCCGGTCACGCGGGTGCGCTCGGCTTCGGCATTACCCATGAGGCGGATTTTTTCGGAGTCGGCGGCGGCAATCAACTTCACTTTTTCGGCATCGGCCTCTGCTTGGATTTTGATGGACTGGGCTTCGCCCGATGCTTTTTTCACGGCAGCCTCGGCGATGCGCTCGGCGATTTGCACACCCTGTTGCGCTTGCACGATTTCCTTTTGGATGTCGGCGACGGCGGTCTCTTTTTCCAAAGTCTGGCGCGTCTGTTGGGCGAGGCGTTGGGTCTCGTAAGTTGATTTTTGCTCTTCGGCCAATTTCCGGTCGGTCAGGGTTTTCATCAGGCTTTCGGGCGGCACGATGTCGCCGATGAGCGTGTCCACGCCATGCACGTTGTATTCAGAAAGCACGCTGCGGATGTGCTGTTTGGCCGCGTCCTGCCGCTCTTTGCGGGAGGTGAGGAACGAAATCACGTCGCCGTCCTGCGCCGAGTTGCGGAAATAGTTGCCGATGGTTGGCTCCAAGACTTGGCTTACGAGGTTCATCATCGTGCCGAAGCGGGCGATGACCTTCGGGGCCTCCGTCGCAGGGATATGGATGATTTGCGACACGTCGAGGTTGAACGGGAAACCGTCGCTCGACCGCACGGTGATGGTCGAGAGGTGCCGGTCGAGGTTGTGGCTTTCGGTGCGGGCGTTTGCCCAGTTGAGCACGAGGTTGGTGGTCGGCACCAGTTCGACTTTCATCGTGTACGGGTTCAGGGGGTATTTGCCGGGGCCGTAAGGCTCGGCCCACACGCCTTTTTGCCCTTTCGAGACGATGTTGCCGTGTTTGAATTCGTCGCCCGACACGTCCACGCCCTCTGCCCCGACGTAGGAATTGACCACGCCGACATAGCCAATGGGCACCGTCACCATGTCCACTTCCTCCACCTGCACGAACCAGGGGTTGAAGTTGTACAAACCCGCCAGCACGACCTGCTGCTGCAAGCCTCGGTTGCCGCCCCGGCGGAGGAAAGCATCGGCATCTTGGAAGTTGTTGTGGCCGTCGGTGTGCTTGCCGGCGATGTTGCCCGGCTCGATGGGTTCGCCGTCGAGGGTGGTGATGATGCCCACTTTGTTGTCCTCGATTTTGGTCATGTCGGCCAGCGTCACGTCGAACAGGAACGTGTTGATACGGTAGGTCCCGGCAGTCAAGTAGTAGGCTTGCCGGCCTTTTTGCCCGCCGTTGGTCAGGAAATCGGTGGCGGATTGGAACGAATCGCATTGCACCGCCGGGGCCAACACGCGCCCGGTTTGCAGTTCGGAGCCGTCTTTTGCCACCAAAAGGCCGATTTTACCGTTCGGGATGACGGTCAGCGGTTGCAGCGTGATTTCGTACTGCCAAATCCATTTGCCGAAATGCAGGCCCGGCGCGAGGGTCTGGGCTTGGTAGCCTGCCTCGCCTTTGGTGGCGATGATGCGCCCGTCGGGCAGTTCCTTGTGCTCGCCGAAGAGCACGAATTTTTTGGTGACGAGACCGATTTTGTCCTCCGGCACGATGACGATGCCGAGGATTTGGAAAAGCAGGCGGTAAAAAACGAGTGCCAAAACGAACACCACGCCGCCCACTGCGTACAGGATAAGACTCAGGGTTTCCATTGTGTGAAAGATTGATTTGGTTTGAAAACAGGCGCAACAAGCCGACTTTGACAGAAGCCTGACAAAAGAAGGCGACGAACGCGGGCAAAAAGGCGACTTGAATCCGGGAATCTTACACCAAAGTGCGCGATACCACCAAATGGAAAGATTTAACATCTGTCCCTGCCGTGATATGAGAAAACGGTTACTTTTGTCGCCATAATTTTCTTGCCAACTGAAGCGCGAATTCCATCGCCTCCCCAGTCTCCTGCCACTCGTTTGTTCTGAACGATTACGCGCTTTAATCCACTGTTTTTCAACCATTTAACGGTTTTCCGAACTAACCACACTCTGTTTCCCATGACGCAAACAGTACCCGATTTCGCTTTCCGCAAACACTACCTCGCCCGGTTGGCAGGCACTTTCGCGGCATTCCTCCTGCTCCCCACCCTGATTTGGGCACAGCTCACCGTCACCACCACGCCCACGCATGTCAAGTGCTTCGGGGGTGCCAATGGCGCGGCCACAGCGACCGCCAGTGGTGGCGTGGGGCCGTACACTTTTCAATGGAGCAACGGCCTCAGCGGAGCGACCATCACGGGCCTCACCGCCGGAGCCTACGGCGTGACGGTGACGGCCAGCAACGGCCAGACCGCCTCGTCGGTCGCGCTCATCAATCAGCCCAACCAGCTGGGCGTGACGGCTTTTGGCCAAAGCCAAATCTGCGACATCGTGCCCGACGGCACGGCGACCGCAGTACCCTTCGGCGGTGTACCGCCGTACACCTATTTGTGGTCGAATGGCCAAACTTCCCCGCAAATCACTGGCCTCGCGGCGGGCACTTACACCGTGACGGTGACGGATGCCAACGGCTGCACGGCTGCTGACGACACGGAAATATTCTTCTGGAACGAGGGTCTGTGGATTATGGTCTCGGTGGACTTGGACGACCAAATCAGCTGCTTCGGTGCGAACGACGGCGAGGTGAACGCGATGGTCATGTCGGGCACCGCACCGTACACCTACTCATGGTCGAACGGCGTGGTTTTCACCACCACGAGCAATATGCACAGCATCACGAACCTCGGCCCCGGCACTTATTCCGTGACCGTGACCGACGCGAACGGCTGCACCCACGCCCAATCGGCCACATTGACCAGCCCACCGGAGGTTCAAATTGCCGTTTCGGGCACCTCTGCTCAGTGCGGCAACACAGGCTCTGCGACGGTCACGCCGTCGGGTGGCACTCCGCCATATTTGGTTGTTTGGAACAATGGTTCGACCAATTTCACCATCACCGCACTCGCACCCGGTACTTATACCGCGACCGTGACGGATGCCAATCTTTGTCAAAAATCGGCCTCCGTCACGGTGT
>JBKBIC010000003.1:0-54929 GCA_046299435.1 Saprospiraceae bacterium | reverse complement strand
CTCCTTCGGAGATAATTAAGCAATTGCTCCATTGCCAGTTTGCCAAAAAACATCCGTCAAATTTTAAAACACACTCTAAATTATGAAAGCGAACTGTTCATGGCTCAAATCAAATGTTCCCGGATGGCAGCCATGAACTCGTCCTTGTATTTCTCGCTGACGGGGACGGTCTTTTGCCCGATGAAGATTTGCTGGTCTTCGATGGCGCGGATTTTCCGCAGGTTGACGATGTACGACAAGTGTACCCGCCGGAAATGCGCGGGCAGCAATTCCTCCATTTCTTTCATGCGTTTGTACACGACGTGCCGCTCCGGCGTGGCGGTATGGATGGCAACGTAATCCTTCAGCCCTTCCACGAACGTGATTTCGTCAAAGAGGATTTTGACGATGGCGCGGCCTGTCTTGGCAAACATAAAATCCACCTCCGGCACGGGCGCGGCGGCGGGCACGGGCACGGGCACAGAGTCCGTTTTGCCGAACAACGCATTGATTTTCAGCGCGGTTTTCAGGAAACGCTCAAAAGTGATGGGCTTCAGCAGGTAGTCCACCGCGTTCTTCTCGTAGCTCTCGACGGCGTACTGCGGATAGGCTGTGGTGAACACGATTTTTTGCTCCGGCGGCAGGAGCGAACTCAACTCCATGCCCGAAAGTTTGGGCATTTCGATGTCGAGAAATATCACGTCGGCACGGTTGTGGCGCAGCCATGCGAGCGCGTCGAGGGCGTGGTTGCAGCGGTGGGCAAGGGTCAGGAAACCCGTCTGGCGGATGTGGTCTTCCAGCAAGTGGAGCGCGAACGGCTCGTCGTCCACGATTAGGCAAGTTATCATTGAGTGAATGAGCAAATGAGTGAATGTGAGATTCAAATATGATACGAAAAGGGAACATACTCGCCTATTCGCTCATTCACACATTCACTCAATAAATGGGCACAAGTGCGGTCTCTGCGGGTTCCGGGTATTGTTGGGCAGCTTGGGTTTCGGGCACGGGCGCGAGGGCAATTTCTTTCTCGTCAAGTGGGATTTCGAGCCAAGCCTCGTACCAGCGGCCGTCCTCGCTGCGGCGACATTCGAGGGTGTAACCGTCTTCGTAGTGCAGGTCGAGGCGTTTTTTGAGGTTGGCGAGGCCGATGCCTTCGCGGGTTTTGGAGCAGGGTTCGCAGGCGAGGTTCCGCACCCGGAACTGGATGGTTTGCCGGGTGATGCGGAGGTCAATCTCGGCGGCATTTTCGGGGCGGGTTTTGTCCACGCCGTGTTTGAAAAGGTTTTCCACGAAGGGCATCAGGAGCATGGGCGGCACGGGCGTGTCGGACATCGGGAAGTTGACTTTCAGCGACATGGGGTTGGGCAGGCGCAGCATTTCGAGGGCGATGTAGTTTTCCAGAAACGCGATTTCGTGGCTCAGCGGCACGCGCGGCTTGGGGGCCTGCTCCGTGAAATAGCGCATGATTTGGGCCAGCCGGTCTATGGCTTCGGGGGTCAAGTCGCTTTTGGTGTGCGCCAAAAAATAGATGTTGTTCAGCGTGTTGAACAGGAAGTGGGGCTGCACTTGGCTTTTCAGCAGGGCAAGTTCGGCGGCAAATTGCTGGGAGCGCAGTTTGTCCTGCGTTTGGATCAGTTTCAGGTAATCCACCGCGATGCGGGCGAGGCCGCCGAACACGAAGGCCACCGAGTTGGTCAGCAGCACGAACGTGAAATGCTTGGCCGTCCAGCCATAGTAGCGGCTGTCGAAGTAGTCGGGCAGCGAATAGTTCACGGCCATCCGCACCACGACCGAACCGCCCAGCACCACCAAAGCCCAGAACAGGTATTTGCCGTAATCGGCCCGCAGAAAAAAACGCGGGAAAAGCCACAGGGCCTGCATGTACACCAGCCCGGCATAGACCAGCGTAGCCACCGCCGCGCTCACAAACCCGCACACCGGGTAATCCCAAATGTTGGTGGTGTACATGGTGAAAAGTAGGAGGAAAAGCCCCCACCCGATTACCTGAAATTGCCAAAGACTCAACTTGATTTTCATGACGCTGGATTTGGGAAGGTTGGTGATTCGCTGATTTTGATGCTCACCACATTGCCCGTCGCACAGTTTCTGAGGCCAAAGTTCTGCCGGAAATGCCTTGCAGCCCAGCGTAGCGGGGTTTGTTTTCGATGCCTCGCCCCGTTTTTTCGACCATGCCAGCCAACCCGGAAAAGCGTCGAAAAGTCGGGCAGCATAGTCGAAAGGCCGTTGTCGGCGCAAACGGGCCGCGCCACTTTTGTCCCCGAAAACAAAAACAGACGGGCAGAGGGCAACGGGCGACCCAAAATCTTGGGCGAAACCCGCCAACCGCTGGCCGTCCGTCGTCAGTCAAATTTTTTCACACAACTACTAATTAAGTTATGAAAACATCCATGCGCCTCGCGCTCGGCACCCTGCTTGTGCTCCTTCTCCACCACCTTCCGCTCTCAGCCCAGACCCTCACGCCAGATGCCCAAGCCGTTCAGGCCACCTTGCTCAACTACTTGCACGGCAACACGCTGGGCGATGTGGAGCGGTTCGCCAGCAGCTTGCACACCACAGCCACCCTCCTCCGCGAAGACGAATCCACTGGCACCTTCGGCGAAGTCCCGCTCGAAGCCTCGTTAGACGAAGTCCGCAGCCATGCCGACAAGCATCTGCGCCGCCTTTGCCGCATCAAGACCTACACCGTCGAGGACAACACGGCACAGGCAAAATTAGTCAGCAACTACGGCTCGTGGCGGCTCGTCGAGTACGCCAACTTACTGAAAATCAACGGCCAATGGAAAATCGTGCACGTTGTCAGCAACCGCGAATCCACGCCTGTGGCACAGTGAAATTGGGAATCGGGCACGAAAAACCTCCAATTTCCCCGCTCTTGCTTTGATTTGGTAGAAGTTTCAATAGTTGAACAAACGACAAGCCCGGCGCAGCAACTGCGGCCGGGCTTTTTCGTGTTTCGTGTGTCGTGTGTCGTGTCTCGTCTCGTGTCCGAAACACGAAACACCAAACACGAAACACGAAACACGACACACGACACACGCAGATTACCTTTGCCTCGTGAAACCGATGCTCGATTTATTGAACCACCCGCGTGTGCGCCAGTTGCTGACGCTCGCCTTCCTCACTGGTGCGTTGGTGTGCATGTTCCCGCTGGGCACTTACCCAATGAAATGGTGGGCACGCCACGCCGAGCACATCACGCTGGGGTACCTCGCATTGGGCCTTGTGTTTTTGGTACTGAACAATTCGCGGCTCATGTTCGTGTGTTTCGGGTGCAGTGCGGCCATCAGTTTTTTCCTTTCTGAAAAGACCAACCCGAAAATCAAGGATGCCACGCCGACCGATATGCCCTTCGTCAAAGTGGCGCACTTCAACGTGAACAGCAGCGAAGGCCAAGTCGCCGATTTCATGCAGTCCATCCTCGCCCGCGAGGCCGACGTGATTGCCCTCGAAGAGGTCACGCCCGGCTGGGATTCTGTGCTCATTCACACGCTCGGCCCGCAGTACCCGCACTATTCCTGCATTTCGGGGCTGGTCAACGGACTGGCTGTTTTTTCCCGCTTTCCGCTGGTGCTGGTGGATACGTTTTATTACCAAGAAATGCCGAACCTCGCCGTCAGCCTGCGCCCCGAGGATTTTGACCGCGACATCTGGGTCATCAATTCCCTGACCAAGCCGCCGCTCTCCGGCAGCTCGTTCGAGAGCTTGAAAGGCCACCTCGAACGCATCTCGTTTTTTGCCAACAAAGTCGGCGCGCCCGTCGTCACCGTGGGCGATTACAACTCCGTCTCTTGGTCGCCCGAAATCATCGAATTCCGCAAGGCCACCCGCCTTTCGGACAGCCGCCGGGGCATCAAGCCGACCGAACCTGACGGCAGGTTCCCGCTGTTCAACGTGCCCGTTGACCACATTTTTTACTCGACGGATTTCTTCGATTGCCTCCGTTTCGAGACCATCAGCAACCCACACAACGACCACATCGGCATCGAGAGCGTGTTGCAGATGAAGGCAAAGGCACCCGTCATCATGGACAAAAGCATGCTTTTTTGGTAAATCCATCCCGTATTTATGAGCCTACGCAACCGCATCCAGAGTTTTCGCCACGCCTTGCGCGGACTCGCCGACGTGATAGTTTCACAGCCCAACGCCCGCATCCACCTCGCGGCAGCAGCGGCGGTCGTGGCAGCCGGATTTTATTTCCAGATTTCGAGCGGGGAATGGTGCGCCGTGCTGATTTGCATGGCACTGGTCGTCAGCCTTGAAGCGGCGAACACTGCGCTTGAACACTTGACGGATTTGGTCTCGCCCGATTTTCATCCGCTGGCAGGCAAGGCAAAGGACGCAGCGGCGGCAGCGGTTTTGGTGGCCGCAATGGGCGCGGTGACGGTGGGGTTGGTGGTTTTTTTGCCGAAGATTTTGTGAATGCGGGGCGGCTTCACTCCGTGTTTCGGAGCAGCGTCACGTCTCCCGAAATGATTTCCCGGCTGCCGTTCAGGTACTCGACTTCCGTCACCCAATTGTACACGCCGGGCGTGGCCCGTTTGCTTCCCAGCCTGCCGTCCCAGCCGCGCAGCGGGTCGTTCGGCGGGAAATCCAGCGACTCGAACACCACTTTGTTCCAGCGGTCGTACACGCGCAAGGCCCGCACGACGGCCACGCCCTCGCCGGCGTACACCGTGAAATAGCTGTTCTGGTTGCTGCCGGGCATGAACGCATTGGGCACAAAAACCACTGCTTTCGCTACCTCGATGCTCACTTGGTCGCGGGCGACGCAGCCTGCCGAAGTGACGACCTCGACGGCAATCGTCTCGGAATCAACCAGCCGGACTCTTTGGCGCAGCGTATCCTGAAACTGGAAAAGCGCGGGTGGCCGCCACGAGATTTCGACGATTTCGTTGCCCTGTGGCTGCACGTTCGCCCACAGGAAAACGTGCTCCCCGGCTTTGAGGTCGGTTTTGTTGGCGTTGAGTTTGACTTTCAGTTCGGGGGCTTCGGGCACTTCCACCGTGCGCTCCAACGTGCAGCCCATGCTGTCGCGCACCGTCAGCGTGTAAATGCCCGCCCAAAGGCGGTCGAACAGGGGATTTGTGGTGAAATTTTCGCCGTCGAGCGAGAAGTAAAGCGGCGGCGTACCGCCAAAAACATCGGCCACCAGCAATTCGCCCGTTCGCAGCCCATGACACATCACCGGCTTGACGACCAGCAGCACACTATCCACGCATCCGAGCGGCGGGCGTTCGGCGGCGGTGTTGTTTTTTCCGGGAACGGGCGGGGGAATCGTGGTCGCTGGCACCTTGCCCGCGAGGGCGAGCATGAGTGCAAGTACAGGTATCGCTTTTGGCGGCATTGGTCGCAGGCTGAAAAAATGTGTATGTAAGGACGGGTTTGTTTTGTTGGGGTGGTCGTTCAAATTGGCCTTCAAAATTACACGCATTGATGCTCTTACCGCCCTTTTCGCTGCCGCAAAAACTCTTTTTGCCAAATTTAGGGCATTCGCGGAGGCGAATGCCGGACAATCTTTTTCAGGCAAAAAACGACTGCACGAGGCGGTGGAATTGGTGCACGCCCTGCTCCATGCGCGGCGAAAAACGCCCGTGTTTGTAAAACCGCGAGCGCGTCCCGATTTGCACCTGTTCGACCACCGCCTCGTCCTCGCGCTCGACCAAATCCACGTCCGCGCCCGCGCCGATGCCCAGCAAGCCGGGTTTCCAGACGTAGGCCCGGAAACTGACTTTCATCAGATTGACCTGCAATGGCCGCACGATGTTGAGCGAAAGCCCCCAGGGGTAAAAGTTGAACATGATGTTCGGGAACAACCAAAAATAGTAGCCGGCGATTTGCTGCCCCGCGTCGGGGTGGCCGGGCGGCAGGTCGAACACCGCGTCGCCGCCCTTGCTGATGCCGATTTGGACATTGCCCCACTCGAATAGTTCGGTGCGATACGCGCCCCAATCGAGCGCGGCGGCCAGACTTTTGTGGACAAACGGGATGTGGAATCCTTCGAGGTAATTGTCGCAATACAAAGCCCAATTCGCCCGCACCAAATAGTCCCGCGACCGCTCCGGCGCGAACACAAACTCCTCCACTGGCAGGAACCCGACCTTGCGCTCCATGCCTGCCACCCACGCCTCGAACGGGCAGGCCGGGTCGAGCGATGTGAACCGGAATTGCTTCCATTGGCCGACGGGCAGGCGCGTCAGGTTGTCGTCGGCGCAAGGGAAATTTTCCATGCCCTCGGTTTCGGGCATGGCCATGAAAGTCCCGTCCAACTGGAACCGCCGCCCATGATAGCCGCACACGATGCCGCGCTCCAAGCGGCCCGGATGCTCCACCAAAATTTTGCCCCGGTGTGTGCAAACATTTGACAGACAGCGCATTGTGTTCTCTTTGTCGCGCAGCAGGAGGAGCGGCTCTTCCATGTAACCGTCCATGAAACGGAACGGCAGCGCGTCGCCGGGCAGTTTGACCACCTCCTCCGCGTCGGTAATCATTTGCCACGAGCGGGCGAAAATCTTGTCCTTCGATGCCTCGAACGTGGCAGCGTCGTTGTAAAAAATGCCCGGCAAAGTATGGGCGCGTCGGATGTCGGCGTGGATGTCGAGCATGGGCAGTTTTGGTTTTTGGGTTTTAGGTTTTGAGTTTGAACTGTCGGGTGATTCATCGTTTATAACTCATAATTCATCATTCAAAAACTCATCCTTCCACGAAATACATTTCAATGTTGCCTTTGTTTTTGGCTTCGATGGCACCCCGGTAGTGGCACTTGAAAAAGTCCTTCACGCGCTCGTAGGCCATGCCGGAGATGTTGATTTTGCCGCCCTCGCCGGCCTGTTCCACACGGGCGGCGATGTTCACGGTGTCGCCCCAAATGTCGAACGCGAATTTTTTGGAACCCACCACGCCCGCCACCACCGGGCCAGCATGGATGCCGATGCGGGCATCGAAACGCGGTTGGCCGCGCTGGTCGCGCTGTGCATTCCAAGTGTTGAGCCAATCCTGCATTTCTTGCGCGGCCTTCACCATGTCGAAAATGTGCTTGTTCTCCAATTTCTGGTTGTTCAGGCCGCTGGCCGCCATGTAGGCATCGCCGATGGTCTTGATTTTTTCCAGCCCGTTACGTTGGATGATTTCGTCGAACGCCTTGAAACAGGTGTCCAACTCGCGCACCAGCTCGGAGGGCGGCAGTTTTTCGGCAATCTTGCTGAAGCCCACGAAATCGGCGAACAGCACGGCCACGTCGTCGTGGAATTGCGGCTCGGTGTAGCCTTGTTTTTTCAATTCCTTCGCTACGAGCGCGGGCAGGATGTTGAGCAGCAAATCCTCGGAGCGTTTTTGCTCGATTTGGATTTGCTTGGCGTGTTGCCGGGCTTTGACGAAACTGTACGTCGAGCCGCCCAGCAAAAGCAGCAGCGCGACCGCCGCTGCCAGCAAAAAGTTGCGGCTGTCGTTGGCCGATTTCACCGCTAACTCCTTGTTTAACAGGTTGATAGAATCAAGGCTGGATTTGAACGTGAGCGAGTCGAGCAGTTGGCGTTGTTGCAACAGCGAAAGTTCGGCCTTCACCTGTTCCTCGGTCATCTGGCTGATGGCAGCCTCTTTTGCGGCCAGTTGCGCCTGCATGGCTTGGGTCTGGCGAGCCAATTCCTCCGATTTTTTGGAGGCCGAGGCCGCCGCGCTGAGTTGTTGTTCGAGCTTTTGGTTGAGCGCGGCCTTTTCCTGTTCGAGGCGTGAGAGTTCCTGTTTGGCGTCCACTTTTCCGCCGCTGCCTTCGGTCGAATAGGTCGTTGCTGCCGTCACGCCGCCGTTTTTCACCCGTGCGATTTCGGAAGCCAGCAGCGCGGTTTCCTGTGTTTTGCCCGCTTTTTCAGCCAAAGAGCGTAGGTTTTCGAGGTTGTCCACGAACAGGGCCGTGTTCGTGGAGCGCGTCTCGCGGAGGATTTCGTTGCTGGCTTGGAAGCGCGGCACGGGTTTGTTTTTGCCGAAAAGCCCCTTTTTGTCGAGCCTCGCCAATGCCTTGCCTTGACGGTTCAGGGCGGTGGCGCGGAGGTCGGATAGGCGCAGGCGTTTTGCCAAATCCTCGGCCTCTTCGGCACGGTCGGCGGCGCGGTCGAACAGGCCCGCCTCGATGTTGGCATCGGCCAAATCAATCAGTTTTTGGGCACGCAACGCACCCGACGCGGAAATCAACTCTTGTTCAAGTTGGTTGATTTTGGGCGTTTGTGCCTGCAAAAACAGCGGGCAGGAGAGCAAAAAAAACAGGGAAAAGCGTGCCGCCCGTTTCGTCGGCAAGCATGAGAGCAGGGATTCCATCTGGTGTGAATGATTACGGATGAAGCATAAAGACAGGCAAAAATAGCACCCGTTCTGCCGCGCAAATCCGCTTTTTTTCAAACCTGACCGGGCGGCGAAAACCGCACCCGGAACACCGTGCCGCCGCCCGCCTGTGTGCTGATTTCCAGCCCGATGCCGTGCAAATGCAGGATGCTGTGCGTCAACGACAAACCGATGCCGGTGCCTTTGATGCCCAAATGGCGCGGGCTGCGGTAAAATGGTTCGAGCACGAGGGCGCGCTCTTCGGGCGGGATGCCGGAGCCGTTGTCGGCGATTTCGACGGTGTGCGCCCCGTCGGGGCTGAACCGGACGCGCACGGCGGCTCGGCGGTCAGGCGCGTATTTCACCCCGTTTTCGATGATGTTGGCGAAGGCTGTGCGGAGCAGCGGCTCGTTGGCCCGCACGTCGAGGAGGCTTTCGTCGGCAGGCATCTCGTCGAATTCGATGGAAACCTTGCCGCCGGGCTGTTTTTTCAGGGCCTGCTCGCGGGCCTGCCAGAGCATCTCGTCGAGCCGGACGGCGGTCATCGGGATGTTCGTGGCATCGGAATGGACGCGGGCGAGCTGCAGCAATTTTTCCTCGACCTCACTTACGGCGGTCACGTCGTCGAGCACCGAAGCGAGTGTGGCGCGATATTCCGCCGGGGTTCGCTCGCGTTGCAGGGCCACGTCGAGTTGGGTTTGGATGACGGTCAGCGGGTTTTTCAGCTCGTGCGAGACGTTGCTGAGGAACTGCCGCTGCATCCGAAAGGCGTGTTCCACGCGGTCGAGCAAGCGGTTGAAGGTCTCGGCCAGCCGCCCGATTTCGTCGCGGTTTTGCCCGATTTCGAGCCGTCGGCTGAGGTCGGTCGGGCTGATGCCGTCCACTTGATTGACGATTTGGCTGACCGGTCGCAGGGCCTGCCCGGCGAAGTACCAGCCGCCTGCCGCCACTGCCGTTATGCCGAGCAAAAAACTGACAATCAAGATGTTGCGGAGTTTTTCCAAGCCGCTCATGTCGCAAAAATCCTCTGCGACCACCACGAAAGGCCGACCCGAAGGCGTGGCGGCACTGACTGCCAGCCCGTGCAAATTGCGGTGCCGGAACCGGATTTCGCCTTCGTTTTGGGCTGCCTGCAACGTCTTTGCCCCGATGGGTTCGGCATCTGGGTGAAGCGAAAAGACGCACTGGTAGGCATCGTTGAAAATGCTCACATTGTTTCGATAAGGCAAAATATCGTCGTCCAATTCGGAGGCGACGGGCGGGAGCGGGGCCAGCCGGTCGCCCTCGCGCAGCGTGGTTCGGATGGCAAACGCCGCTTTCGACTCCAAACCTTCGTAAAACGCCCGCTCCAGGTCCTGCTGGTAAGCCCGATAGACATATAAAAGCACGGCAGCCAAAATACCTGCGGCAATGGCAATGAATCGGAACGTGAGCCGGGCGCGGATTTGCATGAGCGGAATTTGGGTGCCAAAATCGCAGTTTTGGGCAGCATCGGCCAAACAAAAAGCCGGTTCCGGGGCTGCCCCGAAACCGGCGATAGTGTTTGTCCTCTGTTTTTTCGTGTCAAAACTTCGTGTTGTTCAAAATTTCCGTACCAACCAATTGAATATCAATCGCTTAACTTTAAAACTTTTAAATCTTAAACCTTCTGGAAGCGGCGCGTCCACTTCACTTGCCCGCCCTCCGAGACGCGCACGAGAAACACCCCTTTCGGCAAATCGGCCACCGAAAACGTGACGCTGCCCTCGCGCAGGCAGTGCAACTCGCGTTGCAGCGGGCGGCCCATGAGGTCGAGGATTTCGATGGTGGCGTTGGTCTCCGCATCGAAACGGAGGCTGACAATCAGGAAAGACGTGGCCGGATTGGGCGCAAGCCAGAGCGTCGCGTTCGAGGCGAACTCGATAGGGTCAGGCTCGATGTGGGAGCTGCAGGCTGGCACGGCGACGGAGCCGTGCGACGCGAAAACATTGGTTTTCAGCGTGTTGCTGCTCCCCTGCCCCGCCCGGACGTGGGTTGCCTGCGCGGGGAGCGCGAGGGCGGGACGTATGTTTTCGGCAAAAAGGAAACGGGAGAGCAAGCAGGAAAGGGCGAAAGTGAGTAAGCGTTTTGTCAATGTAAAGCGTGTTTGATTAATGGAAAGATTGGTTAATCGCCTTCATGGTTAGGCTGGAAAGGTTCATAGCGTGTTCTCAAAAGACGATTCAAATGTGGCGACAGCCTCCCGGCCAAGCACGACTGTCTTCCGGCCGCTTGTGACACCCAGAAAAGGAAACGCTGGGACAGTACCCCGGACGCTTAGGACTGGTTTTGCTGCCAAAAACCGGGCAAAACACGGCTATTTCTACTTGTTTGAAACACAATGGATTGCGTCCGCGCCAGCGGTTTTCGCCGGGATTTTGACACTTGTTTGACAAGGAAGCGCGGTTTTCTCCGCCGGGAAATACGGGTTTCGCGTACCCGATTCGGGCTATTCAATCACCAAAACGGTCACTTGAATTGCACGGCCCGCACGGGCGAAATGCGGGACACGACGAACGAGGGCAGCAGCAGGAATGCCAGCGTCACGGCCAAAGTGCCCAAATTGATGCCCGCCACCGCGAGCCATTGGATTTTGACGGGCGCGTAGGCCAGATAATAATCAGCCTCGTTCAGCCGGATGAGGTGGAATTTGTCCTGTAACCAGCAAAAACCGATGCCCAAAAAGTTGCCCCAAAGCAGCCCGCGCACCGTGATGACCGCCGCGTGGTACAGGAAAATCTGGCGGATTTGGCCGTCGCGCATGCCGAGGGCTTTGAGCACGCCAATCATATTCGTGCGTTCGAGCACCAGCACCAGCAGCGCAGTAATAATATTTAACATGGCCACGATGAGCATGAGGCCGAGTATGACCGCCTCGTTGTAATCCTGCAATTCGAGCCACTCGAAGATGGCCGGGAATTTTTCGCGGATGCTCGTCGAGAGCAGGTCTTCGGGCAGTATTTCGCTGTAAATGAAGTCGTTGTAAAGGTCGAGGTCGCGGATGTCGTCGAGCCAGACCTCGAAACCGGCCACTTGGTCGCCCGTCCAGCCGAGCAAATTCTGCACTTGCCGGATGTCGCAAAGGGCGAATTTCCGGTCGTACTCCTCCAAGCCCGTTTTGTAAATGCCGCAGATTTGGAACAGCCGCCGCAGCTGCTGGCCTTCCTTCACGAAATGGACGATGAACTTGTCGCCCACGCCCACTTGCAGGCGGTCGGCGGTTTGTCGGCTGATGATGATGTCGCGGCTGGCGGCGGTGTCCGAAAGTTGGATGGGGCGGCCTTCGAGCAGGTACGGTTGCAGGTTTTGCCAGTCGAAATCGTCGCCCACGCCTTTCAGCAAGATGCCTTCCATGGCCGTTTTCGTGCGGATGATGCCGGGTTTGTGGGCAAAAACTTGGATGTGCCGCACCCCGCCGTGCGACCCGACGGTCGTTTCGCGCCCGGTCTCGAAGCCCAAAATCGTCTCCGGTTCCGTGTATTCCACGCCACTCAACGTGTCGAGCGAAGGGTAAAAATCCTGCTGTTTTTCAATGGGTTGCGGCTCGAAGGAAAGCGAGTACGAGGTATCCGAAATGTGGATGTGCCCCCAAAAACCAAAGATTTTCTGGCTGATTTCGGTCTTGAAGCCCGCAATCAAGGCCGACGCGGCCACCATCACGGCCACCGACAGGGCCACCGCCACCACCGCGATGCGGATGACGACTTTCGAGAAATTGCGCTCGCCAGAACTGGCGAGGCGGCGGGCGATGAAAAAACTTATCACGAAATGATGAGTGATAAATGATGAATGATGCCCTTGTGGGCAAGGCAAAGGTAGGTTGGGGAACAGGAACTCAATTTACCTTTGCTCCCGTTCGCAGATTCATCACTCATCATTTATCACTCATCATTTCCGTGAATTCTTTTCTCGAAGAACTCCGCTGGCGCGGCCTCATCCACGACATGACCCCCGGCCTTGACGAACACTTGCAACGCGGCCCCGTGCGCGGCTACATCGGTTTTGACCCGACTGCGCCGTCGCTGACAATCGGCAATTACGTCCAAATCATGCTGCTCACTTTTTTGCAACGCGCTGGGCATCAACCGATTGTACTCATGGGCGGGGCCACCGGGCGCATCGGCGACCCATCGGGCAAAGACAAGGAACGCGACCTGAAAGGCGTGGAGGAAATTGACCGCAACATCGCCCGGCAACTCGAACAGGTGAAACGCCTGCTCGATTTTTCGGAAAACGCGCCCAACCGCGCCATGCTCGTCAACAATTACGACCACTACCGCGACCTGAACGTGCTCGATTTCCTGCGCGACGTGGGCAAGTACCTGACGGTCAATTACATGATGTCCAAAGAAAGTGTGCGGCGGCGCATCGAGTCGGAGTCGGGCATCTCGTTCACGGAGTTCAGTTACCAACTGCTGCAAGGCTATGACTTTGTGCTGCTGCACCGCCAGCACGGCGTGACCCTGCAAATGGGCGGCAGCGACCAGTTCGGCAACATCACCTCCGGCGTGGAACTGGCCCGGAAGATTGACGACGCGAAAGTCTATGCCTGCACCACCCCGCTGCTGACCAAAGCCGACGGCACCAAATTCGGCAAAAGCGAGCAGGGCAACATCTGGCTCGACCCGGCCATGACCTCGCCGTACCGTTTTTACCAGTTCTGGCTCAACTGCGACGACGCCGATTTGCCGAAGTTTTTCCGCTATTTCTCGCTGAAAAGCCGCGCCGAAATCGAGGCACTCGAAGCCAGCGAAACGCCACAATCGCTCAAACGCATCTTCGCCGAAGAACTGACCGTGCGGATTCACGGCGAGGCGGAGTTCGCGGCGGTGCAGGCCGTGTCGCAGCTGCTTTTTGACCCGAAGGCCAGCCGCGAATCGCTCTTGGGCATGGATTTGAAAACTTTGGAAACAGTAGCCGAGGAAATCCCCGCGCCGAAAATCGCACGGGCCGAACTGGAAAACGGCCTCGGTTTGCTCGACTTTTTGGCCGAAAAAACGGGCATCCTCGCCAGCAAAAACGAGGCGAAAAAGGCCATTCAAAACAACGCCGTGAGCATCAACAAAACCAAAATCGCTGACCCGAACGGCTCCGTCTCCGCAGCGGATTTGCTGCACGGGCAGTTCATCATGGTCGAAAACGGGAAGAAGAACAAGTTTTTGGTGGAGGCGGTTTGACCGCTACTTTTGCTTAAAAAAGGTTTATGGACAACGCATTGCAATTCTTAACCGACAGCACTGGCAAGCGCACGTCTGTGTTGATTCCAATCGCCGATTGGGAAAAAATGGACGCGGAACGCCGCCAGCTTCAAAAGAAATTGGAGGTGTTGCTATCCATTCGGGAAGGCATCCGAGAAGTGAGGGATGCTCGGAAAAACGGCATCGAACTTCAATCACTCGATGATTTTTTGAATGAACAGTAGAGTCCGCGTTTCCAAAAGTTTCAAGCGACAGGCCAAACCGCTTTTGAAAAAATACCCGTCGCTCCGCGACGAGCTGAGGGAATTGCAGACGATACTCCACGAAAATCCAGCACATGGCATACCGCTCGGCAATGATGTTTTCAAAATTAGGCTCGCCGTGAAAAGCAAAGGGCGCGGCAAAAGCGGCGGTCTGCGTGTCATCACTTTTTTGGAATCCATCGTAATCGCGCAAGCTGACGAAAAAGTGGTCAACTTGATTTCCATTTACGATAAATCGGAACTGGAAAATTTGACTGATGCCGAAATCCAACGACTGCTAGACACAGTAGAGTTTGATGATGAATAGAAAACAGATTGGGCGGATTCGCACGGATTTTTTTCAAACTGACAACTAACCGTTCGCAGTTGACAACTACCAACAATCCGTGCAAATCCGCCCAATCCGTCTCATCCGTGTTCCGATTGTGCCACCCACACCAATCATGCAAAAGCCCAGCATCCCCGAAGGCACCCGCGATTTCGGCCCCGAACAGGTGCGGAAACGCCAGTATATTTTTGACACCATCCGCGCCGTGTTCGTCAAGTTCGGTTTCCAGCCGCTCGAAACGCCCGCGATGGAAAACCTCTCGACGCTCACCGGCAAGTACGGCGAGGAGGGCGACAAACTGCTGTTCAAAATCCTGAACAACGGCGACTACCTGAAAGACGCGCCTGCCGATTTGCTCGAAAAAAAGGAGTCCGAAAAACTGACCAAGCACCTCTCCAAGCGCGGCCTGCGCTACGACCTCACCGTGCCATTTGCTCGCTACGTCGTGATGAACCGCCACGCGCTCACGTTCCCGTTCAAACGCTACCAAATCCAACCCGTCTGGCGCGCCGACCGGCCGCAGCGAGGCCGCTACCGCGAGTTTTTCCAATGCGACGCGGACGTGATTGGCTCCGACAGCCTGCTGTTCGAGGCCGAGCTGGCACAGATTTACGACGAGGCGTTTGCCCGGCTGGGCGTGCCCGTGAGCATCAAATTGAACAACCGAAAAATCCTCTACGGCATCGCCGAGGCTGCCGGCTGCGCCGACCGTTTCGTGGACATGACGGTGGCGATTGACAAACTCGACAAAATCGGCATCGAAGGCGTTCGGAAGGAATTGGCCGAGCGCGGCATCGGCGCGGAATCTGTTTCCGTCATCGAAAAAGTGCTCGCCACGCCCACGCTTGACGCGCTGCGCCCGCTGTTCGCCGCGAGCGAAACGGGGCTGCTGGGCATCGAAGAACTGGCCCGCGTGTTCCGTTTTTTGGAAAAAACCACGCTCCAAAACGAGGTCGTGTTCGACATCACGCTGGCGCGCGGACTGTCATATTACACGGGTTGCATTTACGAAGTGGCGGCCAAAAACTACCAAATGGGCAGCATCGGCGGCGGCGGCAGATATGCTGATTTGACGGGCGTGTTCGGGATGCCGGGCCTCAGCGGCGTGGGCATTTCGTTCGGGGCCGACCGCATTTATGACGTGATGGAGGGCCTCAATTTGTTCCCCGAAACGCTGGCCGAGAGCCTCCAAATCCTGTTCGTCAGTTTTGACGAGGCCACGTTCGAATTTGCGTTCGATTGCCTCAACCGCGTCCGAGCCGCAGGCATCGCCGCCGAACTTTACCCGGAGCCGGGCAAACTCAAAAAACAAATGGAATACGCCAACAAGCGCGCCGTGCCGCTGGTCGCCATCGTCGGCGAAAGCGAGGTGCAAAGCGGCCAGCTGACCGTCAAGAACATGAAAACGGGCGAGCAAACGGCGATGGGCGTGGAGGCATTGGTCAAGGGGTTGAAAAGTTGAGGCCGCCGTTTTGAACCATGCGATACATCGTTGGTTTTTTCGGGTGCGGGGCCGCTGTAAGCCGCGCCGCAGCACATCCCACCACATTCAAAAAGATTGTACGATGAAACCAATGTATTTGCTCGCCGCTGCCGCCATGTTCGTTTGCGCCTCGTGTGCCACCACTTGGGTCGCGTCCAACAAAGCACCGGACTATACCGGTCAGCCCAAAAAGATATTTTTCCGCGTCGAGGTCGCGCAGGCCGACCCGCTCTTCGGCGCGGCCTTCATCCAAGCCCTCGAACAAGAGATCGCCAGCTCCTTGCAGGCGCGACAGGTTCAGTTCAGCTACACGCCCTTCGACCCCGTCTCGCTCGAAACCGCAGCGGACATAGAAAAACGCATCGCCGACTTCGCTCCCGATGTCGTGCTCACCATCACCAAGACTGTCCCGTACAACACGGAGGATATGCAAATCAATCAGCTCGATGTGAAGCTCATGGCTGTTGGTCAGGACAAGATACTTTGGCGCGGCTCCGTCAACCGGCAGGGCGTGTGGGTGGGCCGCAAAGGCGGCACGGCCTGTGCTCGATCCATCGTCTCGCGCTTGCAAAAAGACGGTGTATTGGCAAAATAACTGAGATTGTGCCCTGTGGGCGGGCGGCAGCGGCAAGCCATGCTGCCGCCCGCCCCACCTCGCGGCAGTGCAGGTTTCTCAAACCAAGCCCTTATTTTTGGCTTCATAAAACGCAGCACGACATGGAAGTTCTGACGAAAAAAACCACTTGGCCGGAGTTCCGGGACATGGAGTTCCCAGACGGGGACACCGCTATCTATGAACTTATCAAGGGAGAAATCGTGAAAAGAGCCTCACCCAACACGCCCCACCAACAAACCTTCACCAACCTTTTCGTCGAGTTGGGCCTGTACAATCGCCAAAAAAAACTGGGCCGGTTGTTCGCCGCACCCTACGATGTGTACTTGGACGCAGAAAACGCGGGCATCCAACCGGACATCCTGTTCGTGACGAATGAACGCGATTTCATCATCCGCAACAACAACGGCATCGTGGGCGCGCCGGATTTGGTCGTCGAAATCCTCTCCAAAGGCACCATGAACACCGACCGGGGCGACAAAAAAGATGTGTATGAGCAGTTCGCGGTGCGCGAATACTGGATTGTGGACCCGTCCGCCCGCAGCGTGGAAGTCTATAAAATGGAGCAAAACCGCTACCGCCTCGTGTCATCCGCAAGGGAAGAGGGCACGTTCAAATCCTCTGTCCTGCCCGATTTTGAAATGGACGTGAGCCTCGTCTTTGAAAACGTGGCGAACTGACCTTTTCAACCCTTCCTCTTTTCAACGCTTCCTCAACCTTTGATGTACCCCGCCAAGTCCGGGAATTTTTTCAATAGCCCGACCGCCTCGGCTTTCGAGAGGCGCACCCCGTCGAGATAGGCCACGACGCTGGCCTCGTGAAAATCCTGTTTCACCAATTCGGCACGGAACGCCAGCGCATCGCGGTGTTTTTTGAAAAAACCAGCCGTGTAGCGGTATTGGCCCGACCCCGGCGCACTTTCGATGGCGATGTCGCTGAACATCGAGAGCGCGTCGTTCGTGAAAATCTGGCGCGTCGTCGCCACTTCCACTTTGTACGAAAGGCCGTCCGTCAGGTCATCGAGGCGTTGCCAGCCGTCGGCGGCCATGATGTCGGGGATGGTAGGCCGTTTCGTCTGCAAATCCACCGGCGGGCGGTTGCCGCCCGGCACTATAAGTTGGAATTCCACGCGGCGGTTGAGCTTGCGGCCCGTCGGGTTGTCGTCGAGGCCGAGCACGTTGCGGGCCATCGGATAGGCCGGGCCGACGCTCCGCAACACCACGCGCCCGGCGGGTACGCCCTTGTCCGTCAGCGATTTGCCGATGATTTCGGCGCGTTTGATGCCGTAGTAAAGGTCGAATTTGGCAGGCCCCGACACGTCGGTGTGCGCCGTGACGAGGACGTTGATTTCCGGGAAATTGCGCGCCAGCGCGGCCACTTCGTTCACGATTTTCAGGTTGTCCGGGCTTTGCAGGTCGCGGTCGGTGTCGTAGTAAATCGGCGAGAGCAGCACGGTTTCGCGCTCCGCGCTGCTGGCCGCGGCCTCGGCTTCGCTCGCCGACATCTTGCCCACATCGGCGAAAACCGCCGGGCGCGAGCTGCGCATGGCCTCGGCCAGTTCCTCTTTGAAATAGACCACGAACAGGTCGCGCTTGCCCATGCTTTCCATGCGGTCGGAGGCGAGAAAGCCCGTTTTGCCGTCGCGTTCGAGCCGGAAAAAAGCATCGTCGGCGGGCGAATTGACTTCTGTGCCCATGTTTTCGGGCTGCGACCAAGCGCGTTTTTTGTCGTCAAAAACGGCCTTGAACACATCCAGCCCGCCCATTGTGGCTGCGTGGTTCGCACTGAAATAGAGAGTGCGCCCGTCGTGGGCGAGGAACGGCGTGGTCTCGTCGTAGGCCGAGTTGACGGGTGCGCCGAGGTTCGCGGGCGTTGACCATTGGCCGCCCGTGCGCTGGCTGATGTAAATGTCCAGCCCGCCCAGCCCGCCGGGGCGGCGGCTGGCAAAAAGCAGCGTGGAGTCGTTGAAAAAGAAGGGCGATTGGTCGCCGTCCTCCGCCCGGAACGGGCAATCGAACGTGGGCGGCTGCACGGCGTACTCGTCCTTGCGGCCAGCCGTGTCGGCAAACATCTCGCCGCTGAACAGCGTGAAGCCCCGGAAATAATAGAGCACGCGCCCGTCTTCGCTGAACGCCAGCGCGGCCTCGTCGCGGGCAGTGTTGAGCAGCGAGCTGAGCGCGTCGCCGAGCTCCCAGCCACTGCTGCCGAGCTCGGCGAAGAACATATCGCTGCGCCAACGCCCGGCCAGCCCGTCCTCCAAGCCTTCGTCGGTGCGCAGGCCGCCGATGCAGCCTTCGCGGGCCGACGAAAAATAGAGCCGGTCGGCGTGGTTGACGGACGGGATGGGGCCGAACTCGTCGCCGGTCGTGTTCACGCGGTCGCCGAGGTTTTCGACGAGGGCCACGTTTTCGTTCGGGCGGAGGGTCATGGCGCGGACGCAGCGTTTGATATCGTCCACTACGCCGGCCCGCAGCGGGTGTCTGCCGGAGGCGTTTTTCAGGAAAAGTTTGTAAAAAATAATGGCCCGCTGGAATTCGCGCTGGCCGTGCAGAGTGCGGGCGAGGTAGTAAAAAAGGTCGGGTTCGCGGGTGTTCGGCTCTTTGTTGAGGACGTATTCGAGGTATTGCCGCGCCTTTTCCGCGTCGTGGAGGTGGTAGTGGCAGATGCCCAGTTTGGTCAGCACCGCCGCGTCGCCGGGTTTTTCTTGTTGGTAATGGCTGAATGCCAGCATGGCCTCGCGCCAGCGTTGGTTGTCAAAATATCGCTCGCCCGATTTTTTCAGCTCGGCGGGTTTTTGGGCAAAAACAGAGGAGGCGGCGACCCAAAAAAAGGCGGCAAGGAGGGCAGTATATCGCATCAAATTCATGTCGTCCGAAAGTGGTTTGAGCCGCAAAGATAAATCAGCCCCGCGCCCGGCTGGCCTCGAAAAACGGAGTGCCCGCTAAAGCCTGTGCCTGCCGCCCAATTTGTTTCTGCTGCCCGTGCCGCCGAATGTTTGGCTGGAAAAACGACATTTACCCTCTCAATCGAAATCCAACTTTTTCATCATGGGCAACAAACTGTTTTTCTGGTCGCTGACCGTCGCGCTCGGCGGCTTCCTGTTCGGCCTCGATACGGCGGTCATCTCCGGTGCCGAGCAGACCATCCAAAAACTCTGGAACCTCTCCGATTTCATGCACGGCCTCGCGGTGGCGATGGCTCTCTACGGCACGGTCGTCGGGGCCATGTTCGGCGGCATCCCGACTGATAGGCTGGGGCGCAAGTGCACACTTTTTTGGATTGGGGTGCTGTTTTTCATCTCGGCAGTCGGGGCCGCGCTCGCGCCGGAAGTGTGGTCGTTCATGTTTTTCCGGTTCATCGGCGGGCTGGGCGTGGGCGCGTCGTCGGTGGCCGCGCCGCTTTACATTTCCGAAATCGCCCCGGCCAAATCGCGCGGGCGGCTGGTGGCCCTTTTCCAGTTCAACATCGTGCTGGGCATCATGCTCGCCTACGTCTCCAATTACCTGCTCGAAGGCACGAGCGACGCAGATTGGCGGTGGATGATTGGCATCGTGGCGGTGCCGGCGGCCCTGTTTTCGGGCATGGTGTTGTTCGTGCCGGAAAGCCCGCGCTGGCTGATTTTGCACCAAAACGACCTCGCCGCTGCCCGCGCCGTGCTGCAAATCACCGACGACCAACCCGACGCGACCATCGCCGAAATCCAGGCCTCCGCTGCGACGGAAAACCCCGGCGGCGCGGGCGAATCGCTGTTTTCCGGCAAATTCAACCGCCCGGTGCTGTTGGCTTTTTTGTTCGCGTTTTTCAACCAATGGGCGGGCATCAACGCCATTATCTATTACGCGCCGCGCATTTTCGAGATGACCGGGGCGGCCACCGACTCGGCCCTGCTTTCGACGGCGGGCATCGGCGTGACGAACCTCGTGTTCACCATGCTCGGCCTCGCGCTGATTGACCGTTTCGGTCGCCGGACGCTGATGTTCATCGGCTCGTTCGGGCTGATTTTGATGCTGGCTTTGGTCAGCCGGGCGTTTTACACCGAGCAGTTCGGTGGCGTGCCGGTGTTTTTGTTTGTCTATATCGCCTTTTTCGCGCTGTCGCAGGGGGCCGTGATTTGGGTGTTCATCTCCGAGATTTTCCCGAACGCCGTGCGGGCTTCGGGCCAAGCACTGGGCAGTTTCACGCACTGGATTTTTGCGGCGGTCATCGCCAATGTATTCCCGGTGCTGGCCGGGCAGCTCGGCGGCGGGCCGATTTTCGCGTTTTTCGCGGCCATGATGGTGCTGCAGCTGCTGTTCGTCTGGCGCATGATGCCCGAAACAAAAGGCGTGTCGTTGGAAGAATTGCAGCGGAAACTGACGTGATAGTTGAAGAGAGGAGGGGTTGAAAAGTTGAATTTCGCCCCTTCTTCAACTTTTCAACCCTTCCCTCTTTTCAACCCTTTTCAAGGCTTCAGCACCAGCCGCGCCGTTTGCACTTTTTCCACGTCGGCGCGGCGCGTGAGTTCCGGGCGGAACTGGCCGTTGGCGTACATCCGGGCTTGGTCGTCGTAAAATGGGCTGCCGATGTTGCCCGATTGGCCCGTCGGGTTGATGCTCATGGCCGATTCGGGGGCTGCGAAATCGAGCACACGGCGCAGCGCGGGGCCGTATTTCACTTTGTAAAGCCCGGTGCTATCCAACGGAAAATCGAGGTTGTTCACGGTCTCTTTGCCGCCCGGCACCGGGAACGGCCCGACGTTGAACTGCGGCCCGACCACCGGCAGCACGGCGAGCGGGTGGGCGTGTTCGAGGAGGTGGACTTTTTGCCACTGCCAGCCTGCCGCGTCCGGGCCGAGTTGGGCCTTCAAATCGGCGATTGCCTCCGACCACGATTTTTGGAAAATTTCGCGGCGCGTTTCTTTTCGGTCGGTCGTCGAAACATCGTCCCACCAGCGCGAAGCGTCGTTTTTGACCAGCACGGCCAGCGTGCGTTTGAGCGTGTGGCTGCTCGTGAAGGTTTTGAGCACCTCGCCGCCGAGTTCGTCACGGAACGTGTTTTGGTAAAAACGCCACATCCAGCGGTAGTAAATCGTCGGGGCCACGTCGGTCAGGTCGTGCGTGCCTGCCCATTTTTGCATGATTTCGAGGGCTTTTTGTTCGGTCGCGTCGGCGGTGTTCGGATGGATTGTTTTCAAAATCTCGGCCACGATTCCGGGCGCGACGGGGTTCGTGTGGTCAAGCGCGAGGCGGCGCACGTCGTCGGTCGTCCAGTCGTTTTTCGGCGCGGCGAGCACGGCGGCGATGCGGCGGGCGCGGTCTTCGGGCACATAATAGCCGGGCACGAGCGGGTCGTTGCCCATCCTATCTGGTTGATTGTTAGCACTATACACAAATCCGCTCGGCGGATTGACGCACTGCGGGTTCTGCTCGAAAGGCAGCCAGCCTTCGATTTCGTCCGTGCCGCTGGCTCCGTCGAGGATGAGGTACGGGCGCGTGTGCGCCGGGCGTTTGGGCAGCAAACCCGCCGCCCACCACGCTATGTTGCCCGCCGCGTCGCCCCACATCACGTTGAGGCCGGGCGCGTGCAGCATCCGGGCGGATTGCTCGGCATCGCGCACGTCTTTCGCATGGGTCAGGTTGTAAAAGGCCAGCAGGCTGCGGTCGGGGCGTTGGTAGTACGTCCACCAAAACGCAATCGGTTGACTTTCAAGCTCCAGCTGCTTGGCCACGCCGTTCATCAGGTAGCCGTGCCGCGTTTTTTTGACAGGCAAAACGAACTGCGTGCCGCCTTTGATTTCGATGGTTTCCTGCCGGATTTCCATGTCCTCCCAGCCGTCGCGGAACTTGACTTGGTTCGGATTGGCAGGGTTTGGTGTTTCGCGGTAAAAATCCACGTCGTCATTTTCAAACATCGTCAGGCCCCACGCGCCCGCGTCGGTGTGGCCGAGCACCGGGACGGGCGTGCCCGCGATGAAGTTGCCGTACAAATTTTGGCCGCCGAAACTGAGGTGCGCCTCGTAAAAAACCGAGGGCTGCCCGAAGCCGATGTGCGTGTCGTTTTCAAAAATGACCTTGCCGTTTTTGGTGCGCGACGGGCCGAGTACCCACGAATTGGAGCCGTGAAATGGTGGGATGGCGCGGCAAAAATCCTCGATTTCGCCGAGTGCGGACGAGAGTTTGGTCATTGCCTCGCCGACCGGCTGCCCGACGTGGACGGGGATTTTCACCGCCGCCGAATCCCAGCCGGTCACGAGGTCGCGCAGGTATTCGTCGCCGAATTTCGCGGCGATGAGCGAGCAGGTCGGCTCCACTTTGAAAATCTCGGAAAAACTGAAACCCATATACCCGGCCACGATGAGGCAGTCCTCGAACGTGAACGGCGTTTTCGGGATGCCCATCAGGTCGAATTCGAGCGGGGTTTTGCCCGTTTCCAAATAGCGGTTGATGCCCGCGACGTAGGCATTGGCGGCCACGACTGCCGGAGCCGTCGGGTCGGTGTAAACTTCTGACACAGAACGCTTTGCGGCCTCACGGAAACTTAATGTGCGGAAAAATTTGTCCACTTCCAACGCCTTGTCGCCGACCACTTCGGAGAGGTGGCCGGTCGCCAGCCGCCGCAGCATTTCCATCTGGAAAAGCCTGTCCTGCGCGTGGACGTAGCCGAGCGCGAAGTAGGCATCTGGCTCGTTTTCGGCGAAAATGTGCGGGATGCCGTGCGCGTCGAACAGCACCTCGACGGGTTTTTGCAGCCCGGCCACCGTGAGTTCGCGGCTGTATTCGGGCTTTTTCGAGCGGAGGTAAAACCACCCGCCGACGGCGGCCAATGCCACGAGGGCCAGCAGGGCGAGCGAAATGCGTTTCAGGATTTTCATGCGAGAGCGTTTACTTTTGCGTTTACAACGCGCAAACTTGCTGAAAATCAGGCAGTTCGCACCAGTTTGCCCACAGATAAATCTGTGGGCTGTTAAATGAAAAATCCGCTGGATTTTCTCGTTTTGACCGACTATCGAATCATCAAATTTTCCCACACATGAACAACAATCGCTTTTTGCTCATCCTCAATATTTCGCTGGCCGCCGCGCTCATCGTGCTGCTCGTGGCCTCGTTCAAAGGCACGGGCGTGGCTGAAATCGCGCCCGACCAGCGTGTGCGCAGCGTCAACCTCGACAAAGAGTTCTCGTTTTGCGGCGAAAAACTGCCCATGCAAAACTGGGACGTGCGCCAACGCCTCGACGCGGAACTGATGCGCAACATCTACTCGCACTCGCAGACCATCCTCGCCATTAAGCGGGCGAACGCGATTTTCCCGGTCATCGAACCCATTTTGAAAGAAGAAGGCGCGCCGGACGACCTGAAATACTTGGCCGTCGCCGAAAGCGTACTCTCCAACGCCGTCTCGCCCGCCGGTGCGAAGGGCGTGTGGCAGTTCATGAAAAGTGCCGCCGACCAGTATGGCCTCGAAGTGAACGACGAAGTGGACGAACGCTACCACCTCGAAAAAGCGACCCGCGCCGCCTGCAAATACATGAAATCCCAGCGTGAAAAACTCGGCTCATGGGTGCTGGCGGCAGCGGCCTACAACGGCGGGCCGGGCCGAATCGGCTCCGACAAAGCCACGCAACGCGCCGAAAACTTCTTCGACATGAACCTCGGCGCGGACGAAACCATGCGCTACCCGTTCCGCATCGTGGCCATCAAAGAGGTCATGGAACACCCGGAGGAATACGATTACGCCATCGAAAAGGAGCACCTGTACCCGCCGCTGGCGAGCTTCAAGACCGTCGAAGTGAACGGCCCGGTGGCGAATTGGGGCGATTTCGCCCGCGAGCACGGCACCAACTACCGGATGCTGAAGCTCTACAACCCCTGGTTGATTGATAACAAACTGACCAACAAAGAGAAAAAAACGTACTCGGTGCGGGTGCCGAAGTGAGCCTTGCCCGGCCTGCGTTTCGCCCGAACACACGCGCCCCCGACGGTACTGCCGTCGGGGGCGCGTGTGTTCGGGGTGCTGGTTTTTGTGCGTTCACTGGCCGATGCCGAGGCGGATGCCCAACCCAAATTGGAGCAGCCCGAAATCGCCAAAGCGATGCAAAGGCCCTGAAAAACCGTCCTTCCGCCGCAGCTCTGCCACTGAGAATTGCATGAACGTGGGGAACTCGCTCAGGGGCAATTCGTCGCTGGTCACGGTGTACTTCTGTTTTCGAGTGAACCAGTTCTCGTACCCAAGCGACGCGAACACGCCGAATTTCTCGCTGAAATGATAACTGTACTCGCCACTCAGAGCGACGGCGGCCATCCACTCGCCTTCGTAGGTGTAGTCGTCGAATTTGGTAAAAGTGGTTCCGTTGTCCGAGAAATCGTATTCGATGCCCTGCTTGGTGCTGACGAATACCAGCCCGGCGGCAGGCCGTAGTGTCAGGCTGCTTTTGCCGAGCGGCAGCCGGGCGAAGGGCGCGAATTTCAGGCTCAGGGCGTTGGTCGTCATTTCCTGTTCGAGTTCCCACTCTTCCCGGATGCCCGGCGCGGTGTAGCCACCGCCGCCCATTGGTTGGTCGTCATACAGAAAGGTGTAGCCCAGTGTCAGGCCCAGCCCCCAGTATTTGCCGAGCGAGCGGTCGAGGCCGGCTTCCCCGGCGAATTGGCTGGCGAGTTGGTCGTCGCCGTTGCGGTGCGGCACGAGGTAATACCCGAATTTGGTTTGCAGGTTGGCCTGCCACGCGGGTGCGTCCTGGGCCGATGTGATTGTTCTGCTGCCCGCAAGTGCGAGCAGCAGCAGAAGGATGTGGTAAGGTGTTGATTTCATGTGCGAAAAGATTTTGTCCGAAAACTTGGTGTGTCTCTGGCGCGGCTTGCCTCTTTGGAGGTCGCGCTGCCGGGCCTGTCGGAAACCGCGCACCGTCGGACTTTGTTCGGGCATTTTGAGGCAAAAAAGTCCGCCTGCCCCGTCCCGTCAATCGCTCAATTCCGTCCGGCCAAATCGCCCAGCCGACCTACATTTGCCCGCAAATGATACGCGCAGAAAACGTCGTCAAATCTTTCGGGGAGCAGCAGGTGCTCAAAGGCATCAATTTCACCTTCGAGGCGGGCAAGACCAACCTCATCATCGGGCGTTCCGGCTCCGGTAAAACGGTGTTGATGAAAATCCTCGTCGGGCTGTACCCGCCCACGTCCGGCAAAATCTGGTACGACCAAACGGACTTCACCGCCCTGCAAAAAGAGGAAGTCCGCGCCATCCGCATGAAAGTCGGGATGCTGTTTCAGGGTTCCGCGCTGTTCGATTCGCTGACGGTTGAGGAGAACATCCGATTCCCGCTCGATATGTTCACGAACATGAGCGCGAAGCAAAAACTCGAGCGCGTCAATTATTGCCTCGAGCGCGTCAGTCTCGCGGGCAACAACGCCAAATATCCCTCGCAACTCTCCGGCGGGATGCAAAAACGGGTCGGCATCGCCCGCGCCATCGTCCTCGAACCCACCTACCTTTTCTGCGACGAACCCAACAGCGGCCTCGACCCGAAAACCTCCATCGTCATTGACGAACTCATCCACAGCATCACCGAGGATTTCAACATCACGACCGTCATCAACACCCACGACATGAACTCCGTGATGGAAATCGGCGACAACATCTGTTTCCTGCACGAAGGCCGATTGGAATGGAGCGGCACCAAGAACCAGGTGTTGGAGAGCGACAACCACAACTTGCAGTCGTTCATTTTTGCCTCGCCGTTTTTGCAGCGGCTGCGGAAGGCAGCTTTGGGGAAGGGGTGAAACATTACTCGCAGGGAAACAAAGACTTGGTGACTTATACCCTCAAAACAAATCCCGCAGCAGCACCGTCTTTTTCAGGCGTTTGCCGTCGCGTTTGACGACGAGGCGGACTTTTTTGCCGGGTTTCCCTTCTAATTTTTTCAGCACATCGGGCAGGCTCATCAGCACGCACGGGATGCCGTTGACCTGCGCGAGGTCGTCACCGGCCTGCAAACCGGCCTCCGAAGCGGGCGAATTGGGCATGACGTGCTGCACCGTGTACCGGCTCAGGTTGCGGCCAGAGGCCAGCAGGTTCAGGCCGGAGCGGTCGTAATCGTATTCGCGTTGGTAGTTTTTGCCGGGTTTTAGCCAGATTTGCTCGTTTTGGTAGTCCAGCACGACCGTGAAGCGGCTCAAAATCACGTTGCCGATGAGGCCGTTGCGCTTGTTCAGGAAGTCGAGGTTGCCCGTCGTGTCTATTTGCTGGAACTGCGAGACGATGTTCCGCTGCTCGAATTTGCCCAAGCCCAGCCTGTCCACCCGCCCCGTGAACCCGTCCAGATAGCCGCCCAAGCCCATGCCGATGTTGCCGGGGCGGGCGTTCGGCGGGGCCTGCAACAGCGCGTGGGTGTTCGTGAACAGCAGCAGCGGCAGCCCCGCGCCCGTGTCAATGAGCAGTTTGACGGGCGTGGCCGAGTCGCGCTGCACGGCGATTTGGGTGTTCAGGTACAGTTTGTTGCGGTAAAACTCCACCGGGAGCGGCACGAAGCCCGGCTCCGACCAGCTGCCGTCGTCCTCGCGTTCAATCAGCGTGATGACTTTGCGGCGGTAGTTGATTTTGATGATGAACTTGGAAAACGCGCTCGCCGCCAAGATGCCGTGAATGCTCACGCCCGCGTACTCCTCGAACCGGAAATAGTCCTCCTGCAACACCAAAATGTCCTCGCGCGGCGCGGCCAAGCCCCGTTCGCCCAAATCGAAGCGCACCCGGCGGGCGAGGTAGGCTACCAGCTCGGTTTTCATGTCGGAGCCGATGATGCGGAATTCCCGCTCGTACTGCACGCCGAGCAGTTCGGCGATTTCGCGCTTGGTCAAAATCGTGTGCTCCGCGCCTGTGTCAAAAATGAAGCGCAGCGGCAGCTTGCCGTTGAACAGCAGCGTGACGATGATGAAATTGTTGGTGTACTCGAACGGGACATCCACCTGCCGTTTGCCCGGCGGCAAATAAAACCCCCCTTGGGCGCGGGCCGAAGGCGGGCGGGCTGCCAGCAAAAAAATGGAAATCAAGGTCAGGGCAAACAGTTTCATAGCGGGCCGTTGTCCCGGACAAGGTATGTTGGTTGATTGGGAATTGGGAATTGGGAATTGGGAATTGGGAATTGGGAATTAGAGATTGAGGAAATTCCCAATCCACCAATAGACTTCTTGCGAAAGTCTCTGCGGGACTCTGCGAGACCTCTGCGCAACTCTGCGCAACAGTCTATACTCAACACAGAGTGGTTTTGAACAAATATCCTTCCCGTTCAGAACCACTCTGCGCTGGCTATATCACGCAGAGTTCCGCTGAGCAGGCGCAGAGTTTCGCGGAGTTTTGCAAGAAGTCTAATCAACCAATTCCCAATCAACCAATTTCAATTCCCCGCCACCGCAAACCGCCGAGCGGCCAGCGTTTTGCCGCCTTTGGCGAGTTTCAGGAAATAGATGCCGTCGGGCAAATCGCCCGTCCAGATGGCGGAGCCGGGGCGGAAGGTGCTGCTGTCGCGCCAGATTTTGCCGTCCGTGCCAACGATTTGAAAATCAATGTTTTCCGCTGCGTTCAGGCCCGACACGCGCAGCCAATCGCCCGCTGGGTTCGGGAAAATCTGGACATCCGAGCCAGCGGCGGCGGTCGTCGCGCTCACGCTGTTTTGGAACAGCCAGACGTAGGCAGCCGGGAATTCGCGCGCCCAAAACCACTCGGAGTGTTGGCCGTCGCTTGGCACATGGAAATAAATGTCGGTCGCAGCGAAGCCCTCGGCGACCATCGCGTCGGCCACCTCGGCCATGTCGGTCTCGACATAGGCAGGCTCGTCGCCGCCCGCGAGGAAATAGGTGCGCACGTCGGCCTGTTTGCCTTTGGCGAGGACGTGATTGACGGAGCTCTGCCCCGCAAACCAAAACGCCGGCGAAAACACGGCAGCCTTCGAGAACACATCCTGCCGTTCGATGAGGCCGTATTCTGAAATCAGGCCGCCCATGCTGCTGCCGCCCATGCCAGTCGTGAGGCGGCCCGGCAGGGTGCGGTAATTTTGGTCAATGAACGGCTTTAAAGTGTTGACAATGAACTCGATATACGCCGCGCCCTCGCCGCCGCCGTACTGCGGGTTTTCCCAGGGGGAATACTCGTCCAACCGGCTCGCGCCGCCGTTGTCAATGCCGACCACGATGCAGCCGTAGTCGCCCTGCGCGTGGAGGTTGTTCAGCGATTCGTCCACTTTCCACTCGCCGGAAAAGCTCGTCTTGACATCGAACAGGTTTTGGCCGTCGTGCATATAAAGCACCGGGTAACGCTTCGTAGTCGCTTGATAATCAGGCGGTAAGTACAGCCAGATGCGGCGCGAGCGGTTCAGTTGCGGGATGTAAAAAGCATTGTCGAGGATGCTCACGTTGGGCGCTGCGGTGCTGCCCGTGTTGCCGCCGCTGCCGAGGTCTTCCCACGAAAGGATGGTCATGTCGAGCGTCGCCGCCGCGCCCGTATAATTATAGGTGCGGTTGGGCAGGAACGTGCCGTTGGCGTTGCCCTCGACCGTCGCCCAGCTGCCGCGCGTGAACTTGAACTCGATGGCACCGACGGGCGGCGTGACGGTGATTTCATATTTGCCGCCGCCCGTTTCGGTGAGGATGTGGGCCGTACTGGCCGGGTCCCAGTTTTGGAAACTGCCCGCGACGTGGATTTTCGCGCCGGCCGGCGTGTTCGAGGGGATGGCGTTCACGCGGAGCGTGAGCTGCGCGGTCAGGGCAAAAACGGGCAGGCAAAATGCCAACGCGAGGGCGATTTTGGGGTGGGGCGTGTTTCGGTTGAATTGATACATGGTAAAAATCGGTTAAAGAATGAGCCGCAAAATTGAGGATTGCAAGCCGGGAAAAAGGCCGCGGCGCGGGGAAAATTCGGGGCGGGCGGCGCGGCGGGAATTTTTGCCCAAAAAAATCCGTGCCCGACTGTTCACAATTCAAGTGGCGCGGCCATGAATCCGCAAACGCTCTGCTACATTTACGCCGTTATCCGCCTTTTTCCACGATGCTTGAAAGCGAATGTTTGAGCGAGCAACCAGCTGAAAATCAGTGAGTTGGTGCTGGCTTTCGTTTTTCGCGCAATTATTGAAGCCGCATGAACAAGGCCGCAGAAACGGACGAGACCAAAACGACACTCCCTAATCCCTCCGCCGAGCTCGATGCCCTCCGCCTGCAACCGGACGAGGCCATGACGCGCATCTACCGCGAGCACCGCACGGCTTTCATCCGTTGGGCGCAGGGCTGGACACGCCTGAACGAACCCGATTTGGCCGATGTTTTCCAAGATTGCTGTGTCGTCCTGCTGAAAAACATCCGCACCGGGCGGCTCACGGTGCTGACCGCCTCCGTGCGGACGTACCTGTTCGGCATCGGCAAAAACCTGCTGAACGCCCGGCTCCGGTCGGCGGCTCGCACCACTTTTCCGGGCGAGGAAAACCTGCGGTTCCCGGCGGATTTCGACCTCGGCGTGGAGCATCGCATGGTCTTGAACGAAGAAGAAAAACGCCTGCAAACGGCTCTTGCCCACCTCGGCGAGCCATGCCACAGGCTGCTGCGCCTGACTTTTTATGAAGGCATGAGGAGCGCGAAAATCGCCGCAGACATGGGCTATGCCTCCGAGGAGGTGGTGCGCACGCAGCGCAAACGCTGCCTCGACAAACTCAAAACCATGTTCAAGCGGGGATGAGCAAGCCCCGTCAACTGTTCGGAAACCCAACCAAATGTCAAAAAAACACCCCTAAACTCGACATATGACACACGAAGACGAACTGCTGCTGGAACAATTTTTCGACCGGACAATCGGCCCCGAAGGGCGTGCCCGGCTGGATGCCCGCTTGGCCGCCGACCCGGACTTGGCGGCGCAATTCCATTGGCAAAAACAAGTGGCACAGGCGTTCGCCTCCACCGAGGCCGCCGCGATGAAGGCGCGCCTGCAAGCGGAGGAGCAGAAAATCGGGCAGCCGCTCCGGGTGGCGTGGCGCAATCCGGGGCGCATGGCAGCTGCCGCCGCTGCCGTGCTTTTGGCCGTCGCAGTGGCCGTTTGGTTTTTGCGGCCTGCTCCGCAACCGACTGATAGTGAGTTGTTTGCCGCGAATTTTCAGCCATTCGCCAACCGTTTTGCGGGCGAGCGTGGCCAGCCCGACACCCGGCCCGACAGCCTTTTCCAAGCGGAAATGCGCCTCGCGTTGCAGCCTTATGACGAGAAAAATTACGCTGCCGCGCTCGCCGCACTCCGCCGCGTGACCGCCGCCTCGCCCGAACAACAGGCGGCGCGGGATTTTTACATCGCCGTCAGCCTACTGGCCGAGCGGAAATTTGACCAGGCCGCCGCTGTGTTGCAGCCCATTTCGGGGCAGCCGGGATTTTACCAAGCACCCGCGCTTTGGCACCTTGCTTTGGCGCATTTGGGCGCGGGCCGCGAAGCGGAAGCCAAAGCCGCACTGCAAGCCTACCTCGCCCACAAAGACGGCAAACCCGAACGTGCCAAAGCCGATAAGCTGCTGAAAATGTTGGAGTAGCGCGGTGTTCAGGCCGCCCGTTGCGCCCGCTCCCAAAGCACCGATTGGCGGCCTTTGACGAAGCGCACGAACCCGGCGTACACGGCGTAGTTCATCACACAGAAATAGTACGGCACGAAGAACGCCTTGATTTTCAATTGTTTGCGTTCGAGCCAAAGCCCCGCCAACGCCGCGAGGTAAAACATGGTTTGCGCCAGCAACATGATTTGGAAAAAGCGGCCGCCCTGCGCCGCCAGCCAAATATTGGTCAGCAAAATCACGGGCAGCAGGGCCGGGGCGAGTGTCCAGCGCAGCACCCGGTGCGACACATACTGGAACGTGAGCAGGCCGTAACGGAAAATATTGAGCAGCGGCGCGAGCCGCACGATGGCCTGCAAACCGCCCGCCGCAATGCGGATTTTTCGCTTCAATTCCTCTTTCACCGATGCGGACGACGATTCGGCAGCGTAAGCCTCTGGCTCGTACTGCACCCGGTAGCCTTTTTGCGCGATGCGCAGCGTGAGGTAAAAATCCTCGATGATGGTGTCTGTCGGGACGTGCTCGTAGGCTTCCGCCCGAAACGCGAACAGCTCGCCCGCCGCGCCGACGACCGACCAAAGCTCGGCATCCCACTTTTTCAGCAGGCTTTCGTACTTCCAATAAATGCCCTCGCCCGCGCTATTGGCCGCGTCGCGCTCGGCCATCGAGATGCGTTTTTCGCCAGCCACCGCGCCTGTTTTGGGGTCGTCGAAATGGCGCACCATGTTTTTGACGGCGAGCGAATTGACGTAAGTGTTCGCGTCCGTGCTGATGACGATGGGCGTTTCGACGGATTTCATGGCCCGCTGGAAGGCAGCGATTTTGCCCCGACGTGCGGGTTCGTGCAGCAGTTCCCACTGCGTGCCGGGCGGGTAGGGGTAGTCGCGCACGAGGTCGGGCGTGCGGTCGTCGGAGCCGTCGGTGACGAAGACGAACTTGATTTTGTCCTTCGGATAGTCGAGCGCGAGGGAGTTTTTGATTTTTTCCCGGATCCAGTCCTCCTCATTGAAGGCGCACACCACAAAAGTGACGGCGGGCCATTGGGTGGGTTGCGGCAGAGTTGGCCGTCCGCGCAGGGCACGCTTCAGTTTTATCAGGAAAAAAAGCACGATGCCATACCCAACGTATGAATAAAAGACCACAAAAAGGCTGCCCCAAAAAAGTGCGGCAAGGGTGTCGTGAAGCATAAAAAACGCGGCGTGTTTTGAAATTTTGGCTGCCACAAACAAGCTGCGTCAGGCCAAGCGGGAGGCATAGCAAAAGTACCGCCCCGCGCAAAAGGCCAGTGCAACCGCCCGTCCCTTTTGTTGCCGGAGGGTTGTCACAGTAATATGCGAAGAATCCCATACAGGAGCCGACGCGGGTTTAATCCAAGCATCTGTGACGCAAAATGAGTAAAAACCGTAGGTGTGTCGTTCAAAAAATGTTTTGATAAGCAATTGATTTTTAAAAAATTAGGCTTGTTGAATATCAATATAGAAAATTTTGTCAAAATGTTTTTGTGAAAAGAAATCGGAGGCTGTGATTGGGATATATGGGGTGTGCCTCTATCTTTGTCGCCGTGTCAACGAGGTCGGTCCGCTTGCCAACGAGCACTATCTCAAACGCAAGTAAGCCAATCCCGGTGGAGCACAGACGGGAAATCCCGTGAAGCCCACCGGAAATGCGGCCACTCACATTCGTGGTCGTCGGACTTTGTGAAGATGCCTCGCTGTCACTCAACTTTTCTGCAAAAAGCAAGGGCGCTGCTGCGATTATCACGCACTTCGCCCTGCGATTGCCGACACTAATCCCTCCCTCCACCACATTTTGTGTGTCCCTTTTTGCTTGGATAGTTTAATCCAATCCCCCCTTGCCCCGACGCACGCATTGAATTGGAAACGTTGTTGAAAAGAGCAACGGGCCAATCGGTAGCGTCCACTCCTAATCGTAATTGGTGCTTTTTTGATTTTGCCAAAAAGACCGAGCCGTTGACACCTGTCGCTTGGGAAGCGCACCTGTGTTTCGATGAGTCAAGCACAAACGAAGGCTGCCCTGAGTTTCCGAACATTGTCAATGCTCCATTTTATAGCATTACGTTGTTCTTTTAATCCGAGTTCTATTTTACAATTCTACGCATTGCTCTTTCTATTAAGACACGCAACACAGACACGCGAGCGATGCTTTGTTTTTCAGACAAAAACACGAGCACTCTTTAATCCGAATACCATGGATGAATTAACCAAAGCTTATACCATGAACAGAAGATTACTCATTGTGGAAGACCATGACAGCCTCCGCCTGCTCATGAGCTCCTTTTTCTCGAAATCATTTGAGGTCATCACCGCCAAAAACGGCCTCGAAGCCATGACATGGCTGTCCAAAGGCATCATTCCCGACTTGATTCTCACCGATGCGCGTATGCCTGAGCTCAATGGCGCGCAATTCCTTTCGAGCCTCCGTTGCAGTGGCCTGTACCGGCACATCCCGGTCGTGGTCGTCAGCGGCCAGCCGAGCGAGGAAGAAGAGCGCACGTTCAGGCAGCTGGGCGCACGCGACGTTGTCCGCAAGCCGTTCAACCCGGTCAAGCTCCGCGAGCAGCTCAAACAGATTTCGCTCGTGCCCGTGCCCGCGTCGCCGGGCAGCCATCCGATGGCCTGAACGTGCCGACCGGTGCCGCTCGTCCTTCCCTCCGTTATCAAAAAGCCGAGATTTGCTCGGTCTCATGCTTCATTCAAAAACTGTTCAACGATGCGCTGGGCGCGCCGCAAGCCGCACGGCACTCCTCCCTGACAGGAGCGAGACAAACACTTCGAAATCGTCATGAACCTTAATCTATACCGTCCTTCGCAAGAAATCGCCAGCCGGGAGTTGCTCTTCATCGGCTTCAGCGGGGATTTTGATGCCAACATCTTCAACTTCCCGTACCAGAGCGAAGCGTACAGCTACGAAATTATCAACAACCCGTTCAAAGCCTTCAACTGGCTCGAAAAACGGGTCGAAAGCATCCAAACATACCAGCCGCCGTTTGCCATCCTTTGCAAGTACAGCTGGCTCGTGGACGACAATTTCCGCCTGCTGCGGCAACTCGTCGCGCACCCCGACCTGCGCTTCGTGCCCTTCATCACACTCTCCGACTGGAACGACAAGGTGGACAGCGCGGCCCTGCTCCAACAAGGTGCAGACGATTGCTACACCGTGCCCATCGAGTGGGAACTGCTCGAAGCCCGCATGGAATTCCTCAACCAGTTCAAGCCCAAACTGGTCGAGCAAGCCGAGCGCGTCGGCCTCGAAGATTTCCAATACCGCATCCCGCTGGGCAAGCGCGTGACCGACGTGGTCGGCGCGGCACTCGCCATTGTGGCTCTCTCGCCCATTTGGGTGCCGGTGGTCGCAGCCATTTGGCTCGAAAGTGGCGGCCCCGTCATCTACAAATCCCGTCGTGCGGGCACGGGCTACCGCGTGTTCAATTTCCTGAAATTCCGCTCCATGTATGTCAACGCCGACCAGCGGCTCAAGGACCTCGAACACCTCAATCAGTACGAAGGCGACGAGCAAGTGTTCGTCAAATTCGCCAACGATCCCCGCATCACCCGCGTCGGGCGCGTCATCCGCAAATTGAGCATTGACGAGCTGCCGCAGCTCCTCAACGTCCTGCGCGGCGATATGTCGCTCGTCGGCAACCGCCCGCTCCCGCTCTACGAAGCCGAGATGCTCACCAAAGACCAATGGGCCGCCCGCTTCCTCGCGCCGGCCGGCCTCACTGGCCTCTGGCAAGTGACCAAGCGCGGCAAATCCGACATGAGCGTCGAGGAGCGCATCGCGCTCGACATCGAATACGCCAAGAGCTACTCGTTCTGGACCGACCTGAAAATCATCCTCCGCACCTTCACCGCCTTCATCCAAAAAGAGGACGTTTGAGCCGGGCGACCGGTTTGGTCGGGTGGCCCATGTGCACAAATTTTACATCGGCTCGCGCCACAGCGATGCGTGCAAAAGATTGATTTTTAGCAAATTGCGTCAATTGTACCTTCTCCGCCACGCTTCTTGCCGAACTTCCGGGCAGCGATTTTGCATTTTGCCGTTTCTTTGAGAGAAATTTGAGCCACTCATTTTAAAAACACAATTCCACCATGCTGAAAAATACCATTAGCACCCTCTGCCTCCTGTTCTTGGGCAATCTCCTGTTCGCGCAAACGGCATCCCCCCTCGCTGCTGCCGGCCCCGACCCCATCTTTCAAGAAGTTGACAAACAAGCCTCATACCCCGGCGGCGCGGCGGCCATCCAAAAATTCGTGGACGAAAACCAGCGCACCCTCTCGACCAAACGCTCCGAAGTGAGCTCGACGGAAGTCTCCCTGAAATTCGTGGTCGAAAAAGACGGTCGCGTCAGCAAAATCCAGACGATCTCCGCCCCGAACGTCCAACTCGAAGAAGAGTCCTACGTCCTGCTCCGCAAGATGAAATGGCAGCCCGGCGAAAACGCAGGCCAAGCCGTCCGCTCTTATTCGACCGTGACTTTGAACTTGAACCTGAACTAATCATACGCATTCGCTTTCTCAGAAAGGGCTGCCCACGCACCGAGCGTGGGTGGCCCTTTTTCGTTTTGCTACTCGCCCAATTTGCCCGGCACCTGCCGTAAGTTGAGCAAATCGTGCCGTTGGTTGATTTTGCCGACAGTCATTTTTCGGGCCGGGTACTTTCGTCCCGCCATTCGGAGAACACCTCTGCGAGCCTCCACATCCCCCTCTATTTCGTCGGCCTCCTTTTTTAGGCAAAAAAACATCTGCCACGCCGCCCTGCGCCCGGCACAGGCGATGTATTGGCAACCAACAATTTTTAAAACCAATCTTACAAAGTCCATGCGAAACGTCAAAAAAGTCCTCTTTACGGCTGTTTTATCATCTTTTCTCGCATTGTCTGCCCGCGCCCAAGCGGTGCTGAGCGCTACGCCGGGGGCTGTGCCTGACGCGAGCGCGATGCTCGACGTGCAATCCACCACGAAAGGCGTGCTCGTACCGCGCATGACCACCGCCCAGCGCACCGCTATCGTCAGCCCAGCCAAAGGCTTGATAGTCTTCGACAACACGACCAATTCTTTTTGGTACTACAACGGCGCGGCTTGGACAGCCCTCGCAGGCGGCGGCGGCGGCACAGTGACGACCGACGGCACGACCACGCAGGGCGACGGCACTCCGGGCAGCCCCATCGCGGTGAAAACCGACGGCATCGGCGCGACGCAACTCGCCGCGACGGGCGTGGCTGCGGGCGCGTACACCAACGCCAACATCACGATTGACGCAGACGGGCGCATCACGGCGGCGGCCAACGGCTCCGGCGGCGGCGGTGGCGCGACCGACCAAATCCACGACGCGGACAACGACACCAAAATAGAAACAGAGAAAAACCCCGACGAAGACCTCGTGCGCGTGACGCTCGGCGGCACTGAGCGGTATGTGTTCTATCCGGGCCGACTGAACATGACATCCAGCAACAGCAACACCGGCATCGGCGACGGCGTGCTGGCTAACACGACCTCCGGCGAACACAACACAGCATTGGGAAACAACGCTATGTTCTCAAACGCTTCTGGCAACGCCAATACTGCTATCGGGACAGGGGCACTCCTTTCCAATACCACTGGCTCAGGCAACGTCGCGCTGGGCGCAAATGCGCTCTCTTACAATGTCTCTGGCGGCGACAACACCGCACTGGGCACACAAGCGCTTGTCGCCAACAACACGGGCAGCGCGAATACCGCTGTTGGCAAAGATGCCTTGTCCAACAACAACGGTGGCACGGGCAATACCGCCGTCGGCGCCAATGCGCTGAAAAGCAACACAACGGGCACAGGGAATGCCGCCCTTGGCTACAGTGCCTTGCAGGCAGCCACTTCCGCCAACAACAACACTGCCATCGGCTCGTATGCGCTCACGGCCAACACTTCCGGCAGTTCCAACACTGGTGTCGGAGCCAACGCGCTCAAAGCAAACACCATTGGCAGCCACAACGCGGCCCTCGGAGCGCAATCTTTGAGCAACAACATTTCCGGAGGCGGAAACGCAGCCTTCGGCTCAAATGCCTTGCTCAGCAACACGAGCGGCAATTTCAACACCGCCATCGGGAATAGTAGCCTGAGCGCGAACACAACCGGCAGCCGCAATACCGCCGTCGGCTCGGAAGCCCTCGCTTCCAACACAGCCAGCGACAACGCAGCCGTCGGCTCATCTGCCCTGAAAAACAACACAACAGGCAATTACAATGCTGCTTTTGGCGCGAACAGCCTGCTTGCCAATACGACGGGCAGCAACAATACCGCCATCGGGTACGGCAGTTTGCTCGCCAACGTCAATGGTGTCAACAATACTGCCGTCGGTTCCGGCACGCTCGGAAGCAATTCCAATGGCGTGTTCAACACTGCCGTCGGCTACCAAGCCTTGACGAGCAACACCACAGGCTTGGACAACACGGCGGTCGGTTCCGAAGCGCTGAAAAACAACACCGGAGGCCAACTAAACACGGCCGTCGGCGTGATAGCCCTCAAGAACAACATCAATGGCGTCGGCAATGCAGCCTTCGGCAACAGTGCATTGACTTCCAATACCTCTGGCACAGCCAATGTAGCAGTGGGCGTGAGCGCGCTCTCTGGCAATACGACCGGCTCCAACAACATCGCCATCGGTTATGAAGCACTGGACACTGCCAGCACAGGCCAGAAAAATATTGCCATCGGTTCCCATGCCCTGAAAAGCACCACCGTAGGAGACAATATCGCCATCGGCTTCAGTGCCCTTACCAACAACACCACCGGCGAAGGCAACATCGCCATTGGCAATGATGCGCTCGGTGCAACCACCGGCAGCGCGGGCAACATCGCCATCGGCTACGAATCGCTGAAAGCGAACACTGTCGGCCAGGAAAACGTCGCCGTCGGGTACCGCAGTTTGCTTGCCAACGTAAGTGGTTTTAGCAACACCGCCGTCGGGTACAACGCGCTCGTCAGCAATCTTTATGGCGGGTTCAACACCGCCGTCGGCAACAAAGCCATGATGAACAACACCAGTGGCGCAAATAACACCGCCGTCGGGGTCGCCGCGCTGGCCGCGAACACGACTGGCGTAAATAACGCAGCATTTGGCGGCACGGCTCTTGCTTCCAACATCACCGGTGATAAAAACACCGCTATCGGCAAAAACGCCCTCAGTGCCAACACCACAGGCTCCAACAACGTCGCCCTCGGCTATTCCGCGCTCATCAGCAACACCACCGCATCAGGCAATATCGCCCTCGGCACAGGAGCCATGACCTTCAACACCACTGGCGAAAACAACATCGCAATAGGGCTTGAAACAATGACCGCAAATGTCTCCGGCACCCGAAACATCGCCGTTGGGACAGATGCTTTGAGGGGCAGTGCTGCGGGCAACGATAACGTCGCCATCGGCCACGAAGCCCTGAAAATAAGCAGCAGCAGCGGCCTCACAGCCGTCGGCGCCAGCGCGCTGCGCGCCAACACTACTGGCCTCTACAACACCGCCGTCGGGAACGGCGCATTGACCGCAAACACGACCGGGTCGGGCAATACCGCAGTCGGAGACCTGGCTATGGATGCAACCACTACGGGCAAATTCAGCGCAGCATTCGGCACAAACGCACTGGGCAGCGGCACAACCGGCCTGCACAACACCGCCATTGGCTATGGCGCACTGTTGGGCGTGACCAGTCAAAGCGGCAACACCGCCGTAGGCGCCAACGCAGGCGGCCCGCTTTACAACTGTGCCAACTGCACCTTCGTCGGCTACGATGCCAATCCCAACGCCGACGGTTACTCCAATTCCACCGCCATCGGCAGGGGCAGCCGCGTGACCAACAACAACCAAGTCCGCCTCGGCAACAGCGGCGTGAGCAGCATCGGCGGCTATGCCGCGTGGACGAACATCTCCGACGGGCGCATCAAGCGCAACATCCGCGAAGACGTGCCCGGCCTCGATTTCGTCATGCGCCTCCGCCCCGTCACCTACAACTTGGACATGAGCGCGCTGGCCGAACGCTTGGGCGAAAATTCCGACGACCCGGACATCCTCGCAGCCCGCGCAGCCCGCGCAGCGGAGGTGCAAACCGGCTTCATCGCCCAAGAAGTCGAGGCCGCCGCCAAAGCCGAAGGCTTCCAGTTCAGCGGCGTGGACGCGCCCCAATCTGCCAACGGCTTGTATGGCCTCCGCTATGCTGAGTTCACGGTGCCGCTCGTCAAAGCCGTGCAAGAGCAGCAAGCCGTCATCGAAGCCCAGCGCGCTCGCATCGAAGCGTTGGAAAGCCAAAACCGCGCTTTCCAGAGCCAATTCGATGCGCTCCGCGCAGAAATTTCCGCCATGAAACAGCAGTGATTTGGCTCGAAAAAATGCTGCCAAGCCATTGGCTATCAATGACTTGGCAGCATTTTTCACAGCGGCCAATCCTCCATTTTTTCAAAAAATTTGAAACCATGCCAACCAAAAAAATAACGGCTGCCGCGCTGCTCTCAGCCGCCCTTTGCCTGCCTTCCGCCAGCGCGCAGTGGCGGCAAACCGGCGGCTTCCTCACGCTCAGCACAGGGACAGAATTGAAACTCACTGGTGCCCTCGATGCCAACGGCGGCAGCGTCGCCAACGGCGGCCAAGTCTATTGCACCACGCTCAGCGTCGCGCCCGGCAGCGCGCTCTCTGGCGCAGGCATCTGGAACCTCAGCGGCAACCTCAACAACTCCGGCGGCAGCATCAGCAACTCTGCGGGCGAGTTTTGGTTCGTCGGCAGCACCGCCGCCCAAATCAACGCTGGCTCCGCCGAGCTCTACAAAGTCCGCCTCGCCAAAAGCGGCGGCGGCGTGCAAGTCAACCTCGCCGCGCCGCTCAGCGTCGTCGCCGAACTGCGTTTTACGTCCAACAACAACAAACTCATCCTCGGCAATTTCGATTTCACGCTCGGCGCATCGGGCACGGTGGCTGGGGCGAACAACACCAAGTTCGTCGTGACCACTGGCTCAGGGCGTTTCGTCAAAAAAAACGTCAAGAACACGAACTTCAATTTCCCCGTCGGAGCCACCACCTCAACGTATAACGTGCTGACAATCAAGAACTCCGGCACTGCCGATGACATCGGCGTGCGCTGCCAAGCCAACGTCCTGAGCGGCGGCGGCTCCGGCACGCCCATCCTTGCCAACGCGGTGGACGCTTCTTGGGAAATCACTGAAGCCACCGCTGGCGGCTCCAACCTGACGCTCACCGCCAGCTGGTACGCGACCGACGAACTCGCGGGCTTCGACCGCGCCAACTGCGCCATTCGCCAGCACAACGGTTCCAGTTGGGCAGCCAGCGCGACCAACGCGGCCAGCGGCACAAATCCCTACACGCGCCAGCGTTCGGGCATCACCTCGCTCGGTCATTTTGCCGTGTTCGACGGCGTTTTGTTGAAACCAACGGGAAGCGACCGGACGGAACAACTCTCTGAAAACCAATCGTTTGAAATTTCTGAAAACGCCCTCAGCCTGTTCCCAAACCCAACCGCCGACTGGCTCAACCTTCGCCTCCCAAACGAGGCTGAAAGCCTCGCCGAAATCCGAGTCGTGGATAGTGGTGGGCGCACAACCATGCTTTCGAGGCAACCCCAGCCCAACGTGCCACTCAATGTGTCCGCCCTGCCCGACGGGATGTACCGGCTTTTGGCCCGCACTGTGAGCGGGCGATTATTGACGGCCAGTTTCATGAAATCAAGTCCCTGATTTGCTCAAATCCTACCTTAGGGCTGCCCTGTTTTGGGTGGCCCTTTTTCGTTTTTGGGCAAAAAAACACCCAAAACCGCCCGCGAAAACGAATTGCCGTATTTTCGCCGCCTTGTTTTTTGCCACAAGCCAAGTAAAATCAAACCCGGATTTTCGGGCACAGCCCCGGCATCCGACATCCAAAATCATCTCATGCCGCCCATTTCCAAGCGGGGCCAAAACGCCTACGCATCGCCCATCCGCAAGCTCACGCCCTTCGCCGACCAAGCCAAAAAAGCAGGCAAGACCGTCCTCCACCTCAACATCGGCCAGCCGGACATTGCCACGCCGCCCGCCGCGCTCCAAAAAGTCCGCGAAATCCCCGTCAAAACCCTCGCCTACAGCCCATCTGCAGGTATCCGCAGCTACCGCGAAAAGCTGCCAACGTACTACCGACAGTTCGGCATCCAACTCGCGCCCGACGATTTCATCGTGACCACCGGCGCATCGGAGGGTATTTTTTTCGCCATGCTCGCCTGCCTCGACCCCGGCGACGCGGTGCTCAGCCCGGAGCCGCTCTACGCCAACTACATCGGTTTCGCCGAGATGGCCGGTATCCGCCTGAAACCCATCCCCACGCACATCGAAAATGGTTTTGCGCTGCCGGAAGTCGCTGATTTTCAACGCGCTATCACGCCCGACGTGAAAGCTATCCTGCTTTGCAACCCGAACAACCCGACGGGCGTAGTCTATCCCGAAAAAATGCTCCGCCAGCTGGCTGAAATCGCCGCTGAACGCGACATCTTCCTATGGTCGGATGAGGTGTACCGCGAGTTTTGCTACGGCGACACGCCTTTTTTCTCCGCCCTCGAACTGCCTGGCATGGAGCAAAATATCGTCGTATTCGACTCTGTATCAAAGCGTTACAGCGCGTGCGGGGCGCGGGTGGGGGCGGTCGTCAGCCGCAATCGCGAGGTACTGAACACCATCCTGCGCTACGCCGAGACGCGGCTCAGCCCACCGTCGTTCGGGCAGATGCTCGGCGAGGCCATGCTCGAAACCGACGCGGCCTATTTCGAGACCGTCAAAAACGAGTACCAACGCCGCCGCGACCTGCTTTTTGCCCGCCTCCGGCAAATGCCGGGCGTGACCTGCTACCGCCCCGACGGCGCGTTTTACGTCTTTGCCAAACTCCCGGTGGACAGCGGCGACCGTTTCTGTCGCTGGCTGTTGGAGGAGTTTTCGCTTGACAATCAGACGGTTATGCTCGCACCGGGCAGCGGTTTTTATGCCACGCCGGGCGCGGGGCGGCAGGAAGTACGCATCGCTTACGTCCTCAATTTGGCCGACCTCGGCCGGGCGATGGACTGCCTCGAACGGGCTTTGGAGGTCTATCCCGGTCGCGTGGAAGTGGGCGCGGAGGATTTGGAGGCGGTGGCTTGATGGGGCGGCAGTCGGGTGGGGCGGTTCGTGAAAATGTGAGGTGGGAAAAATGCCGGGCCATTCATCACTTTTAACTTATCGCTCATCACTTCCCGAAACCTACCTTTGCCCGCATGAGCCAGTTCATCGTTTCCGCCCGCAAGTATCGCCCCGCCCGGTTTGAGGATGTGGTGGGCCAAGCGCACGTTGCCGGCACCCTCAAAAACGCCCTCGCCACCGACCATGTCGCGCACGCTTTCCTGTTCACCGGCCCGCGCGGCGTGGGCAAGACCACCTGCGCCCGCATCTTGGCGAAGGTGCTGAACTGCGAAAACCGCACGCCCGATTTCGAGGCTTGCAACGAATGTTCGTCGTGCCGGGCCTTCAACGAAAACGCCTCGTTCAACATCATCGAGCTGGACGCGGCCTCGAACAACTCCGTTGACCACATTCGTGCGCTCGTCGAGCAGGTGCGCTTCCAGCCGCAGCAGGGCCGGTACAAAGTGTTCATTATTGACGAGGTACACATGCTCTCCAACCAAGCGTTCAACGCTTTTTTGAAGACGCTGGAAGAGCCGCCGCCCTATGCCATTTTCATTTTGGCGACGACGGAAAAGCACAAAATCATCCCGACCATCCTCTCGCGCTGCCAGATTTTCGATTTCCGGCGCATCACCATCGCCGATATGGTGGCGCATTTGCAAGCCATTTGCCGCAAGGAAAACATCGAGGCCGAGGAGGACGCGCTCCACATCATCGCCCAAAAAGCCGACGGCGCACTCCGCGACGCGCTCTCCATTTTCGACCGCATTTGCGCCAGCGCAGCCGGGCGGAAAATCCGCTACGAGGACGTAATCGAGAACCTCAACGTGCTCGATTACGACTACTTTTTCCAGATGACGGACGCACTGCTGGGCGAGGATTTGCCCGGCGTTTTGAACCTTTTTGAGCAAATTCAGCGCAAAGGCTTCGAGCCGGACACCTTTGTCAACGGCCTTGCCGAGCACCTCCGCAATGTGCTCGTTTGCAAGGACGAAGCCACGCTCGCCCTGCTCGAAACGGGCGAAAACCTCCGTGAACGCTACCGTCGGCAGGCCGCGCTCGCACCCGCATCGTTCGTCCTCACCTGCCTCGGCATCGCCAACGACTGCGACGTGAACTACAAAATGGCGCGCCACAAACGCCTGCACGTCGAGATGGCTTTGATAAAAATGACCTTCATCAGCCGGGCCATCTCGGCGGCGAAAAACGGCGGCTCGCCTGCTATCCCGGAAAAAAAAACTCTTGACTTGAACGGCGGACGGTTGACGGTGGACGGCGGACAGCCCGCAACGCAGTCTGAGCCGCCGAAAACCCAACAATTGACCCTCGCCGCCGAGCCAGAGGAGCAGTATGCAATGGGTAGTGGGCAATTGGCAGTGGGCAGTGGGCAGTCGGCAGAAAACCCTCCACCATCCCCCCTCCACCGTCCACCGTCCACGGGGAAAAAGTCCCTGTTTTCGCTCGAATCCTATGAGGCCGAAGTCGAAAAAGAAGAGCGGCTTTTGGCCGAAAAAGAAAGCCGCTTGACCCTCGAAAACGCCCAAGCAGAGTGGAAAAAATACGCAGAAGGTGTTGACAGTCAACGACTTCGCTTGGTGATGACCGAAGCCGAAATGCGCCTCGAAGCCGAAACCATCATCGTGAAAGTCGGCATGGCGACAAGTCGGAACTTGCTGATGGACGAAAACAACCGCATCACCGACCACCTGCGCCAAGCCCTCCACGACCCACGCCTCAAACTCCGCGTTGACCTCGACGAAGCCCAAGCCGAAAGCCTCCGGGCCGCCCCGCCGCCCCGCCGGGCCATGACCAACAAAGAGCGTTTCGACCAAATGCGCGAGCAGAACCCGCTCGTCCTCGATTTGGTCAAGCGGTTTGAATTGAAACTCGAAGATTAGATTTTAGATGCCAGACTCCAGATTTTCGGCTCCAATCTGGCATCTGGCATCTCAAAATCTGGCATCTGGCATCTCAAAATCTGGCATCTGGCATCTCAAAATCTGGCATCTGGCATCTCAAAATCTGGTATCTGGCATCTCAAAATCTGACATCTCCCATGCTCTGGCATCTCGAAAACATTGACGTGACGCACCTCCTGTGCCCGACCAAAATCGGCGACCCGGAGCGCATGAACCGCCACGTGCACAAGACTTTCCCGAAGGGCGAGGCCATCTTCGTGCCCGACGAGCTGGCCGACCGCATCTTTTTCATCACAGAAGGCCGCGTCAAAATCTCGACGATGAACGACGAGGGCAAAGAAATCACCAAGGCCATCCTCGGCCGGGGCGAAGTGTTCGGCGAGCTCGCGCTGCTCGGCGAAGAAAAACGCCGCGACTCGGCCATCGCCCTCGAAACCACTGTTACCTGCGTCGTCACGCTCGACGAGCTGCGCAGCCTCATGCGCGAGCGCAGCGAACTGAACCTGTTTTTCATGCGGATTTTCGCGGCCCGGCAGCTGGATTTGGAGCGGCGGCTGGAGTCGCTCGTCTTCCGCGACAGCCGCAGCCGCATCGTCGAGTTCCTCGCCAACCTCGCCGAGACAAAAGGCCAACGGGTTGGTTATGAATGGGTTGTACGCAAATTCATCACCCATCAGGAAATCGCCAACATGACTGCCACCTCGCGCCAGACCGTCACCACCACGCTCAACGACCTGCGGTTCAAACGCCTGCTCACCTTCGACCGCAGCCGCCTTTTGGTGCGCGACTTGGAAAAACTAAAGGCCGAAGTGAGGGCGTGAGGTTGGCTATTCGGGGATTTGTTGAGTCGGCTATTTGGCATTTTCAAATCACCGAATCAACAAATCCCCAAATAGCCAATCGCCTTGTAACTTTGGCCGTACTGAATCATGCTTTCCGGTCGAAAAACACTTTTCCTGTGGCTTTTGCTTTGTCTGCTCACTGTCCGCGCCGCCGGGCAGGAGGATTTTGACAACGCCCCTGCCAGCATCGAAGCCCTGCTCGAAAAGGCCAATGCCGCGCCCAATGCCACAGCCGCCGTCCGCGCCGCCCGCCAAGCCCTGCACATGGCCGAAAACAGCCGTAGCCGCTCGCTGCTGCTCCGGGCGCACCACACGATGGCGCAGGTCAGCCTCCGGGCAAAGGAGCCGGACACGGCCATCGTCCACTTTCTGGAAGCCGCCAAAATGGCCGAAAAGCTCGGCAACGCCGACGCGACACTGGCCGAAATCAACGAATCTATTGGCGATATTTTCATGCGTTCGCAGTTGTACGCCAAAGCGATACCGTACTATTCGCAGGCCCTGCAACATTTCCCCGACCGCATCGCGCTCCGCGAAAAAATGGGCGACGCGCTGCTGCTCGACGGCAAAATCACGCTCGCCGATTCCATCTGCTACGAGCGCGTCATCGCCCACTACTCCGCCGAAGGCAACCTCGCCGCCGCCGTCGGCATCCTCCAAAAACTCGCCGACGCCTGCAACCGCGCCCGCTTCCCCGAACGCGGCGTGGACTATTACCTGCGGATGCAGCCCTTCGTGGAGCGCATCGGCAGCGCACAGGAAAAAGCCCTGCTCTACAACAACCTCGGCTACCAATACTACCTCGCCCGCGACCCGCAAGCCGCCCTCGAAAACCTCGAAAAAGCCAAATCGCTCTGCGAAACCACACCCAACGCCTGCGCCCACCCCGAACTCTACCTGACCAACCTCGGCATCGTCCTGCACAACATGGGCGACAGCAAAAAAGGCATCCAGTATCTGCTGCAAGCCCGCGACGCGGTGCTTTTGGGCAAGGACAAAAAAGCCCTGACCTCCCTCGAACACCTCATCGCCAAGACCTATTTCGGGGCCAATGATTTTTACAACGCGCTCTCGTACAACGGGTTAGCCATCAAGCACGCCCGCGAAACCAAGCAGGATGACATCTGGCGCAACGCCTGCAAAACCGCCGCCGAGATTTACCTCGAACTCTACGACCACGAAAACGCCATCCAATATTACCGCGATTACCTGCGGCTCGACGACTCCCTGCGCCAAGTCGGCCAAAGCCAGCAACGCGCCCTGCTCAGCCAGCAATCCCTCCTCGAACGCACCGAGCAAAACACCCAGCTCATGCTGCGCGAGCAGACCATCAAAGACCTGTACAGCGAGCGCATCCGCCGCGAACAGGAAAACCTCCGCCTCGAATCCAGCCAACTGGCCCTCATCGCCCGGCAAAAAGAGGACTCGCTCCGGTACCTGCAAAGCCAACAGCTCATCAGCAAGAGCGAAGAGGAACGCCGGACGCTCGAGCTCCTGCGGCTCAACCAAAGCCTGCAATTCGAGGCCAAACAACGCGCCGCCGAACAGGAAGTGGCCGAACTCCGCCGCCGCGAAGAACTCGAACGCGCCCGCCAATTAGCTAAGGATTCCATTGGGGCGCAGGAACTCAAAATTTATCAGCAACGCGCCGAAATCGCCGACCTGCAAATCCGCCAACAGGAGAATTTCCGAAAATTCGCCTACGGGCTGGGCATTTTGGGGGCGGTCATTTTGGGTCTGTTGGGTTTCGGTTGGTGGCTGGCACGGCGCAGCGGGCGGCGTTTGGCGGCTCAAAACCGCCGCATCGAGGCCCAGAAATCGCTCATCGAAGCCGAACGCTCCAAAAGCGACGGCCTGCTGCTCAACATCCTGCCCGAAGAAATCGCCGCCGAGTTGAAGGTTTCGGGCGAGGCCACGCCCCGCAAGTACGAGCAGGCGACGGTGCTTTTCACCGATTTTGTCAACTTCTCGCGGCTCGCCGAAGACCTCTCGCCAGAGCAGCTCATCGCCGAACTGAACGAGTGTTTCCTCGCTTTCGACCACATCTCGGAACGGTACGGCCTCGAAAAAATCAAGACCATCGGCGATGCCTACATGTGCGCCGGCGGCGTGCCCGTGCCGAACGACACCCACGCCACCGACGCGGTACAAGCCGCCCGCGAGATGATGGACTGGCTGAAAAGCCGCAACCGCCAGAACCCTTCCGCCGTGTTCCGCGAAATGCGCATCGGCATCCACACTGGCCCGGTCATCGCGGGCGTGGTCGGCAAGAACAAGTTTGCCTACGACATCTGGGGCGATGCCGTCAACCTCGCTGCCCGCCTCGAAGAGCACGGCGCACCGGGGCAAATCAATATTTCATCGGCCACGTTCCAGCTCGTCCGCGAGCGTTTCGCCTGCACCCATCGCGGCAAAAAAGAGGTGTACAACAAGGGCGCGGTGGATATGTATTTTGTGGAGGGGTGAGGGCGAAGATTTTCCAAAAATCGAATTGAAAGGATTGGTTTGAGACGGGGGCTTTGCCAAGCCCAAAACCTACTTTTGCAAATCGAACATCCAATGTTCGATTTGCAAACTGTGCTGATAACCAGACAGTTGGGCGAAAAAAATCAGGGCTGCGGCTGGGCAGCAGTTGGTTTTCAACCGTCAGGTTGAAGCCCTTAAAATGCCGCTGAACAACTCATCTGGTATCTGACATCTGCCAGTCTGAAATCTCAAACCATGCACACCAAAAAAAAAATCTTCAACGACCCGGTGTACGGCTTCGTCGAGGTGCCGCACGGCATCCTGCTCGAACTGGTTGACCACCCGTTTTTCCAGCGGTTGCGGCGCATCCGGCAGGTCGGGCTGTCGTCGTATGTGTATCCGGGGGCCTTGCACACGCGGTTTCACCATGCACTGGGGGCCTTGCATCTGATGCAAGAGGCCATCGAAGTGCTGCGCTCGAAAGGCACCGACATCAGCCCGGCGGAGGCCGAGGGCGCGTGCATCGCCATTTTGCTGCACGACATCGGGCACGGCCCGTACTCGCACGCCCTCGAACACACGCTCGTTGACCTGCACCACGAGGCACTTTCGCGGCTGTTCATGGACGAGCTAAATCGCCAGTTTGGCGGCAGGCTCGCCGTCGGCATCTCCATTTTTGCCGATGAGCACCCCAAAAAATTCCTGCACCAGCTCGTCTCCGGCCAGCTGGACATGGACCGCATGGACTACCTGAACCGCGATAGTTTTTTCACGGGCGTGTCGGAGGGCGTGATTGGCTACGACCGCATTATCAAGATGTTGGCCGTCCACGCGGGCGAGTTGGTGGTCGAGGAAAAGGGCATTTACAGCATCGAAAAATTCCTCATCGCCCGGCGGCTCATGTACTGGCAGGTGTACCTGCACAAGACCGGCGTGGCCGCCGAACAGATGCTCATCCGGCTGCTGCGCCGGGCGCGGCAACTGGTCTTGGAGGGCCAAAAACTTGATTGCCCGCGCGACCTCGCGTGGTTCCTGTACCGCCAGCCCGACGGCGAAAAAGACCCCGCCGAGACGCTGCGCCGCTTCGCAAAACTTGACGACAACGACGTGACCGCCGCCATCAAATCGTGGACGGAAGCCGACGACCCTGTGCTGGCGTTTTTGTCCAACAGCTTGTTGGACAGGCGTTTGTACCGCCTCGAATGGCACCGCACGCCCGTGCCGCGCGAGCGTGTAGCAGAGTTGCGGCAGCAAGCGGCAGCGCGTTTCCCCGGTGTGCCGCTGGATTATCTTGTGCTCGAAGGCGAGGAACACAACCGAGCCTACGACCCCGGCAAAGACCAAATCAAAATCCTGTACAAAAACGGGCGCGTGCGGCCCATCGAGGAGTGCTCCGATGTGCCGTTGTTCACGCAGGACGTGCGGAAATACTACGTCTGCTACCCGAAGTGAGATTTCAGATTTCAGAGTTGGAGATGCCAGATGTTTTCCGAAACCAGTCTGGCATCTGGCATCTTAGAGTCTGAAATCTCAAAAATCTGGCATCTCAACATCTGAAATCTCAAAAATCAAATATTGAAAAATTCACACACGGAACGGCCAATCCTTGTCATATTACATACTTTTGCACCGTCTTGAAGGGCCATTGAAACACAGACATCAAACATTTTTTACCAAACCAATCCACAGCAATGGGAAAGATTAAATTGTTGCTCCCCGTCTTTTTGTTCGGCTTCGTCATCGCCTCCGCCCAGCCGGGCGACGCACCGCCGAACGCACAGCCCGGCAAGTGCTATGCAAAATGCCTGATTCCTGACCAATACGAAACCGTCACGGAACAAGTGCAGGTGAAACCCGCCACGACCAAAACGGTCATCGTCCCGGCACAATATGCCACCGAATCCGACCGCGTGATGGTGAAAGCCGCCGCCAAACGCCTCGTGCCCACGCCCGCCGTGTACGAGACCGTCACCGAGCAGGTCGAAGTGAAAGCCGCCAGCAAACGCCTCATCCCCGTGCCCGCCGTGTACGAAACCGTCGAAGAGCGCGTCATGGTGAAGCCCGAAAGCAAGCGCGTCATCTCCGTGCCCGCCGAATACGAGACCGTCACCGAGCGCGTGCTGGCAAAGGCCGAAAGCAAGCGCGTCATCGAAATCCCAGCCGTGTACGAAACCGTCACCGAGCAATACGAGACCGAACCCGCCGCCACGAAAGTGGAAGTGTTGCAACCCAAGTTCGAGACCGTCACCGAGCGCATCGAAATCAAACCCGCCTCCACCAAGTGGGTGAAAAAGAAAGCCGACCGCAACTGCCTCAGTGCCGACCCCGAAGACTGCCTCGTGTGGTGCCTCGTCGAAGTCCCCGCCGAATACCAGACCGTCACGAAGCGCGTCAATCGCGGTTGCGACGGCAGCGGCGTGGCCGATGCAGGTTGCACCAAAACCATCCAAATCCCGGCCAAATACGGCACACGCACCGTCCGCAAAGTGAAAACCCCCGCGACGACCCGCGAGGAAATCATCCCCGCCGAGTACAAAACCGTCACGAAGCGCGTCGTCAAAACGCCCGCGACGACCCGCGAGGAAATCATCCCCGCCGAGTACCAGACCGTGAAAAAGACCGTGCTGAAAACCCCGGCCACCGTGCGCGAGGAAGTCATCCCCGCCGAATTCGCCACCGTCACGCGCCAAGTGGTGAAAACCCCGGCAGGCTTCCGCGAGGAAGACATCCCCGCCGAGTACGCCAGCACCAACAAAAAAGTGCTGAAATCGCCGGAGACGACCAAGACCGAAGTCATCCCCGCCGAATTCACCACCATCACGAAGCGCAAGCTCGTCAAGCCCGGTGGCTTCACCGAATGGCGCGAAGTGCTCTGCGGCGAGAAGGTCACCGACTATACCATCCGCCAAATCCAAGCCGCCCTCGTCGAGCGCGGCTACGACCCCGGCCCGACAGACAACATCCTCGGTGTGCGCACAAAAGCGGCCCTCACCAAGTTCCAAAAAGACAAAAACCTCCCGGTCGGCAACCTCGATTTCGAGACACTCAAAGCCCTCGGTATCAAGTTTTAAGGTTGCGGAATCGAAATCCATCGGTTTTCGCTCATGTGCGCCCCGTGTCGGTACTCCCGGCACGGGGCGTTTTGCAAAAGCCGCTTGACTGATGTGCCGTCCCGTTTTTGGCAGATAGCCTACCGCCAGCCCATATTGTTAACCATTTTTTTACGCCCAGGGCGCGAATCGGCAGAGCATCGTATTGGAAAGCCGCCATACTTTTGGCGCAAAATTTCAGGCAACGGCCTGTTTCCGAATTTTAAATCCAATCCAGTCCTGCCAATCGAGCCAAACTCCCCCCAACGCTCAACACCGCCAATCCGCGCAAAAAAATGTCCTTCACCGACAAATACTCTTCCGCCAACCCCAAGCGCAAAAGCCGCCCGACGATTCAGTACATGGTAGATTTCACGCTGCCCGACCACCTATCCAACGATTTCATCGGCACCATCCCGCAGCAGCGCAACGTCGTCAGCAGGCTCTTCTCAGAGGGCAAGCTCCTCAACTACGCCCTCTCGCTCGAAAACTCGAAACTTTGGGCCATCTTCTCTGCCGAATCCGAAGCCGACCTCATGGAGATGATTTCCGACCTGCCGCTCAGCCGTTACATGAAAGTCCGCATCAGCGAACTGACTTTTTACAACGCCGTGCAGGCCATGCCGCCCGCTTTTTCCGTCAATTGATGCTTGGTTCGGCTATCTGAGGATTGGGCGATTTGAAATTCAAATAACCGAATCCCCGAATCAACAAATCATCCGAACATGAAAATCCTCATGGTTTGCCTCGGCAACATCTGCCGCAGCCCGCTTGCCGAAGGCATCTTGGCCCACAAAGCCCAAGCCGCTCGCCTGAATTGGACGGTGGACAGCGCGGGCACGGGTCACTGGCACGCAGGCGAACGCCCCGACCGACGCTCCATCGCCACCGCCCGCGAGCATGGGGTTGACATCACGGGCCAGCGCGCCCGGCAATTCCAACCCGCTGATTTCGAGCGATTTGACCGCATTTTCGTCATGGACACGCAAAACCTCCGTGATGTGCTGCGGCAAGCCCAATCGCCCGCGCACCGCGAAAAAGTTGGGCTAATCCTCGACCTCCTCCATCCGGGCGAAAACCGCAGCGTCCCCGACCCATACTACGATGACGACGGCTTTGAAGCGGTTTTTCAAATGCTCGATGCCGCCTGCGACGCGCTCGTCGCCGATGCTCTGAATGCTCGGATTTGAAATGTCCCGAAAAAACGAAAGCCCGGCCAGACGAATCCATCTGGCCGGGCTTCCGTTTTTTCGGGACTAAACGCGCTCGGTTCACCAAGTATCGAGCCGGATTTCGAGGCGGTTTTGGCCTTCTTTTAGTTGGAAAACGGCCTCGTCCCAGCGGGCCGCGCGGAATTTTGGGCGGACGTTGTTTGAGAAACCATACGGCTCGGTCGGGATGCCGAAGAGGTTTGTGTCCAATTTTCCGTTGCTGTTCAGGTCGTGAAAAACGCTGGCTGCGTACTGGCCGGGCGGCAAATCGGGCAGTTGGATTTCGAGCGAGCCGACTTTTCCGACAGGTACGGCTTGGGCATGGGCGACTTTTGCGGCATCCATGAACGTCTCTTTTGAGTTGAAAATGGCGAGGCAAATCTGGCCTTTGGCCTCTGCCACGTTCGTGGCGACGAGTGTGGTTTGGGCGGTGGCGTTGGCGATGTTTTGCATCAAAAGCGCAGCGAGTGGCAAGAGCATGGGCGGGTGTTTTCGGGACAAACAAAAAGCCTTCGCGGAGGTTGACCGCGAAGGCTTTGCTTTTCCCACCAACGGTTTGCAAGGAGGCTAAACCGCTGATTTTCAATCATTTTTTCGCGGCACGGGCCTTTTTCGGCGCGGCGGCCTCGGCTGCTGCGGGCGCGGCGATGGGCATGGAAGGCATGAGGCCCTGCACCGAATCGCGGACGTAAGTGCCCCAAGTGAGGTTGTTGCCGCCGTCTTTGTGGGCCAGCGCTTTTTCGATGGCCATGTTCGCGGCAGTCTCGACGACCCACTCGAAGTTTTCCTCGCCGACGGAATGAACATCGGCATCGGGCGCGGGGTTGCAGAAGTCAATGGCATAAGGTATGCCGTCGCGCACGGCAAACTCGACGGTGTTGAAATCGTAGCCGAGGCCGTGACAGAGGCGCAGCACATAGTCCTTCATTTCGTCGCGCAGCTCGCTCGACACTTTGTGGTCGGCCACATAACGGAGGTGGTGCGGGTTGCGGGGTTCGTAGTCCATGATGCGGACGTATTTGCCGCCGAGGCAGTAGCAACGGAAATACGAGTCAAATTCGATGGCCTCTTGCAGGAGCATGACGAGGGTGTTGGTCTCGTTGTAGGCTGCGAAGAACTCGTCGAAGTTGTGCAGTTTGTACACGTTTTTCCAGCCGCCGCCGGAGTGGGGCTTCATGAAAAGCGGGAAACCGCCGAGGTACTCGGTCATTTTGTCCCATTCGAGCGGGTATTTGAGGTTGCGGAAGCTCTGGCCGCTGGTGTCCGGTGGCATCTCTTTGGAGGGCAGGAGCACCGTGCGGGGCACGGGCACGCCGATTTTGGTGGCAAGGCAGTTGTTGAAAAACTTCTCGTCCGCGCTCCACCAGAAGGGGTTGTTGAGGACGGCGGTACCGTTGAGCGCGGCGTTTTTCAGGTAGGCGCGGTAGAAAGGCACGTCTTGGCTGATGCGGTCAATGAGGACGGCGTAATCCGTCGGTTCGCCTTGCATCAGTTCGCCGACATGGGCGCGTTCGGCGTGGACTCCCTTCACATTTTTGGCGTTGACACGGGCCACAAAGGCCTCTGGAAAAGTGCTCTCCTTTCCGTGCAGGATTCCGATTTTCTTCATTGGTAAGATTTGAATTGACGGTTGTTGCTGATGTGGTTGAGTGTTTGTGGCCGGATGGGATGGCGACAAAACTACCTGTTTTGGCTTGCCCGGCAAATTTTGCCCGAAAAATTTATTCCGCCCGCCGGGGGCGGTCTTTCCGTTCGCGGCCCTTCCGGGCTGCATTGGTTCGCGGCCTTCCAAAAGGCTGCCCAGCGTCACAAAAATTTGGCCTCTGATGGCACGGCGGACTGGCCGGGCGATTTTCGGGGATTGATTTTCAATCTCGGATTTTTTTCCAAAAAACTGACAGTGAGGCACTTGTGCAAAAGCCCGGCTACTGCCGCCCCAATCTGTCGCCGCTGCTTACCTTGCGGGCATAAATTTTGTGACGCTGAGTTTGCGTGTCCCATGTTTCGTGTGTCGGTATTTCCTCGAAACACGACACGCAAGACACGGCACACGAAAATCCGTCCAGTCCAAAACACGCCAGCACAAGCAGATGAAACATCTCATCGAAATCTCGAAAATCGTCACGAAGAAGAAGGTCAAGAAAATCGAAATCTTCGATGACCAGACGCTGAAGAACAAGAACAGCAAGTTCAACGAGTTCTACGAGGCCCTGATGGGCGGCAAGTTCAAGAACGACCGCGACGCGGCCTCCTTCCTGTACGGCTGCTCGCCGACGGACGACAAATACCGCCAGCTGAAGTCGCGCTTCCGCAAACGCCTGCTCAACACGCTGTTTTTCCTCGATATCAACCTGCCCGACACGTCCAATTACGACCGGGCCTATTATTCCTGCAACAAGGACTGGACGCTGGTGAAAATCCTGCTCTCGAACAACGCCGAGCACACGGCCTCCGATTTGGCGCGGGGCATCCTGACGACGGCCTTGAAGTTCCATTTTGCCGACATCATCGTCAATTGCAGCCGCATCCTGCGGGCGTATGCCGCCAAGTACGGCGAGGAAAAAGAGTTCGAGCAATACGACGCGCACATCAAGCAATACTCCAACGTGCTGGAAGCCGAAATCCGCTCCGAGGAACTCTACCAGCGCGTGACGATGAACTACCTCGCGCCGCAGACGGAGGAGAGCAGCAAGGATTTCCGCGAAAAAATTGATATCTATTGCGACGCGCTCGTCAGCCTCAGCGAGCAGTACGATAGCCCGGTGGTCATGTACAACATGTACCTCGTGTGGGCATACCGTTACGAGATGCTGCACGATTGGGAGGCCATGCTCGAAGTGTGCAGCCGCGCCGAGTCATACATCGCCGACAACCCGGCCTATCACCAAGAGGAGAAAATGGAGACGTTCCACCTCAAAAAAATGAGCGCGTACATTCACCTGCGCGACTACAAAAACGGCAAAATCGAGGCGGAAAAGGGCCTCCAACACTTCGAGGAGGGCAGCGATATGTGGTTCACGTTCATGGAATATTACTTCCTGCTGGCCATGCACTCCGACAATTTTGTCAATGCCATTGCCATCCACAGCCGCGCCATCAACAGCCCACGCTTCAAAAAACTGCCTTCCATCGAGCGCGAAAAATGGAACCTCTACGAGGTTTATCTCGACTATTTGGTGGAGTCGCAGAGCGCGGACAACCCGGCATTGCAGGCGCACCGCAAGCGCGGCACCCGCAGCACCAAGTTCCTCAACCTCGAGCTTTCGGCACTTCAGGCCGACGGCAAGGGCAAGATCATTTCGAGCCCGCGCGTGATCACGGCCGACAAGGTCGAGGCAACGATCGAACAGGGCACGGAGATTCCCTACCAGCAGGCCACCTCGAGCGGCGCAACCAGCGTGTCCTTCCGCAAGGCCACGCTGTCGCTGAAGGTGAAGCCCCAGATCACCCCGGATGACAACGTGATCATGAACC
>JBKBIC010000002.1:64522-76329 GCA_046299435.1 Saprospiraceae bacterium | reverse complement strand
GTTGTACCCCCAACTTTTGGTGCCGAACATCATCGGTACGAACCGCTTGGCCTCGGCGGTGGGCACGGCGGTGGCGGCTTGGAATTACGCCCGTTCCGTCGCAATCCCATGCAAAACAGTCATTTACGCAGGCTTGGGCGCGGCGGCTACTTCGTACCTCGGCGCGACGGTGCAGAGCCTGCTGCCGTCGGATTTGTTGAAGCCCATCATCCTCGTGCTCATCATCGGCATCGCGGTTTACACTTATCGGAAAAAAGAATTTGGGCAGCGCGAAGAGTTTCGTGTCGCGCCCGAAAAACTGCTGCCGTACAGCCTCGGCATCGGGGCGGTGCTGGGTTTTTACAATGGTTTCATCGGTCCCGGCACGGGCAGTTTGCTGGTTTTCGGGTTTGTGAGCGTGATTGGGTACAGTTTTTTGCGGGCATCGGCCATTTCAAAAATCGTGAACGTCGTGGCCGACCTCACCTCGCTGGTGTTTTTTCTGGCGCACGGTTTTGTGCTTTTTGAGCTAGCCTTGCCGATGATGGCCTGCAACGTGGCCGGCTCGTTTGTCGGCAGCCGCATGGCCGTGCTGCGCGGCAACGAGTTCATCCGCAAGGTGTTCATCGTGGTGGTCGTGGGCATCGTGGCGCGGTTCGCGTGGGATGTGTTGGTGAAAAAATGAGCGACGGCCCTCAAAACTCCACCTCGATTTCTTTGACCGTCTCGCCTTTGGCGGTTTGCAGGCGCAGGAAATACCGGCCCGGTTTCAGGTTCCAGACTTCAAGGTTGAGGCTGCTGCGGTGCTCGCCCGCACTGTATTCCTTGTTTTTGAAAAGCGTTTTCACTGTTTTGCCTGAGGCATCAAAAAGGGTGAGCGAGAGTTTCTCCGTTTTTTCCAGAAAGTAGATGTAGTTGCCTTCGACTTTGAGGGCGGGGCCGAGGGCTTGGCGCGCGCCGGGCGTTTCGGTCACTTTGTATTTGATGCGATAGCCGGGCAGGGTTTTGCCCAGTAAATCCGCCGCGAATTTGGTCAATTCCGCGTCGCCGATGCCGCCGAGCGGGTTGCCGTTGGCGATGCACCAAACGGCCTGTTGCGCCGCCGGGTCGTCCACTTTGCCGCGCTCGACGATGAATTGGAGCATTTTCCGCACATTTTCGGGAGCCAAAATGCCGACCGAAAAAGCTGCACCCGTCGCCGGAGAGCCGTCGCCCGCCTCGGCGCAAAAGGTTTTGAGCATGGCTTGCACGGGCGTTTTTGCCCCCAGGGCGAGCAACTTGGCCTCTGCCACGACGAGCGTTTGCCACGTCGAATCGGCGGGGTTCATCAGTTGCCCTTGTGGGATTTGGACGCGCAAAGGCTTGGTTGTCAGGTTTTTGCAAATGATTTTGAGCACCTCGCCCCGGTAGCCGCCGAGACATTCGATGTCGAGCCGGACGAGTTTTTGGGCGATGGCTTCTTTCAAATCAAGGGTTGTTTTTGGGGCAGCGGCGGCGGATTTTTTCTGGGAAAAGGCGGCCACAGCCACGAATAGTGCGAACGAAAACAGGAGCAGTTTTTTCATCGGACGGAATTTTTCCCCGAAACGCGGCGCGTCAGGGGGGGGTGCGGTTTTTTTTTTTTTAACCAAACACCGGCGCCCCCCCCCCCCCCCGGGGGGGGGGCCCCGCCTCGAATTTTTGACTCAAAACCCCAAATCAAACATTCGTGCCGCCGATGTAGGATTTTTCTTTGATGCGGGGCGAAACGAGCATGAACAGTATCGCAGTGCCGAAGCAAATGCCCGTGAACAGCCAGAAGAAACCCGCCCCGTGAAACTGTGCGAAGAAGCCGCCGTTCGTGATGTTCGTTTGGATGATGGACACCAGCACGTTGCCGAGCGTGACCGACAGCAGGTAGCAGGCCATGATGGTGGATTTCATCGAAGGCGGCGACTGCGTGTAGGCATATTCGAGGCAGGTGATGGAGATGAGCACTTCGCCCGCTGTCAGGATGACAAACGCAAGGATTTGCCAGCTGATGTTAGGCCGCTCGCCCGCGTCAATCCAGCCTTGCACGATGGCCACGACCACGAACGAAAGCGCGGTGAGCACGAGGCCAGCCCCGATTTTGCGGAGCGGCGTGACTTTGATGCCCATTTTGGTCAATGTCGGGAAAATGCCGAACGAAAACATGGGGATGAAAAGCAGGATGAACGCCGCGTTGACGAACGAAATCTGCTCGGCTTGCCACTCGATGCCGAGCCAGTTCAGGTCCATTTTGGTGGCTTGCACGACCCATTCGGACTGGCTTTGGTCCCAAAGTGCCCAGAAAACCGGGACGAACGCGAACACGGACAGCACACGCCACACGGAGCGGATGCCTTCGACTTTTTCTTCGCCGTATTCCCGTGCGGCAGCCGCAAAGCCGCCGTTGGTCGCAGCGTAAAGGTTGATGCCCACGAAGTTGCCGGGCTTGGCGAACCATTGTTTTTTGAAAATGAACGCCAGCGCGATGACGGCCAACGCCCACACGCCCAGCACCGGGCCGGTGCCCATGTGTTTGATTTTATCGAAATAAATATAGCTGACAATCAAGGAAATGAAGGCCGTGAGGAATATGACCAAGCGGTTCGGGTCGAATGTCGGCGGCGGGATACGGCGGTATTTGTTGCGGCCAGCCCAGAAGAACAGTGTCGCAGTCAGCATCGCAATGGCCGGCACCCCGAAGGCGACCATCGGGCCGTAGTGCTTGTTCAGGTACGGGATGAGCAGGATGGATAGCACGGAGCCGGCATTGATGGAGGCATAAAACGCATCGAATGCTTTGGAAATCAAGTGCGAATTGGACTCGTCGAATTGGTCGCCGACGTTGGCCGAAACGCAGGGCTTGATGCCGCCCGCCCCCATGGCAATCAGCATCAGCGAGGAAGTGAACAGCATCTCGTTGTCAACCGACAAGGCTACCATCGTGCTGCCCAGCGCGTACACCATCGAGAGGCGCAGGATGGTTTTGTACTTGCCCCAGAACCAGTCGGCAATCATGCCTCCGAACATTGGGAGCAGGTAAACCATTGCTTTGAAGTCGTGGTTCGTGGCGTTGGCTTTTGCCTCGGCGAACTGCGTGAGAGCCGGGTCTTTTGCCGGGTTGTAAAACTGGACGATGAGGAAGGTGGTCAGGATGGCGGTCATGCCGTAGTAGTTGAACCGCTCCGCTGCCTCGTTGCCGATGATGTACGGGATGCTCGACGGGAACTTGCCCTGTTTTTTGTCTGCTGTTTCTGCCATGTTTATTCGATGTTGATTTGTGGATTTGTTGATGTGTTGGTTTGAAAAAAGCCCGCGCTAGCTTTGGCCGTTGCGCGGCAAAAGAACGGAACAATTTGCGAAGCCGAATTTTGCCCGCCGTTTTTTTCGCCCGCCGACGGTTTTGCGACATTTTCCGCACGATTCCGCCGACAGGAAAAACTGCCGGGCTGTCGCGGTAAATTTGCGGCTCGTTTTCACCATTGGGTAGGATTGGAACACGGATTGGACGGATGAGACAGATTTGAACGGATTTTTTTTGTTTTAAACTTTTGTGCCCTCTGTGTTCAATTTTATAGAATCCGTTCAAATCTGTCTCATCCGTCCAATCCGTGTTCCAATCCTACCTAAAACCAGCCAAGCCAATGTCTCGTTCGACACTCGTGATTTTCGCGGCCACGCTCCTGCTCGCCGCCTGCAAACAAGACTCGAAAAACACCGCCGATAGGTCCGCCAACCCCTCCAATCCGCCGATTGACACGGCCACTGGCGCACCCAAACGCGCCGAAAACCCGTGGCAGGAAGATGCCTGTGTGCTGCTGCCCGACGCGGATTTCCAGCATATTTTCGGCACAAACCCGGAAAAAGATGTGAACAAGCGCAGCATCGCAGGTTCCAGTTTCTGCCTGTGGGTCTGGCACAAACCCGACTGGAAAGAGCGCGGCGCGAGCAACGACCGGGGCGAGACGAACCTCAACCCCGACAACTCGCTCTCGCTCAAACTGCTGAACTATGGCACCGAAGGCGATGCCCAAGCCCAAGCCGTCGGCCAACGCCCGCCCACCGCCGAGGACGTGCCCGGCCTCGGCAACACGGCTTTTTGGGTAGATGCCAGCAAACTTTTGTTTGTGCAACGCGGCCCGTACTGCCTCAACATCACGCTCGATTGGGCCGATGTGCCGCACGACAACTTGGAAAAAGCGAAGGCTGTGGCCGCCGCTGCGCTGAAAAAAATGTGAGTCAAGCCCGGAGCGCGACCGCAGCCGTCGGTGCATTTGCCGCTGTCTCCTCGTGCAAAATATCGTACAGCAAATCATGGTACTCCGGGAAGTCGGGCAGGTCGTTGTGGCCCGCGCCCTCGATGGGATACAGCCGGACGTTTTGGGGCGCGAGGGCGCGGAGCATCTCGCTGTTTTTGTACGGAATCAGGCGGTCGCGCCGACCGTGCAGGATATGCACAGGGCATTGTATCTTCTTGATAAACAAGTCAGTACGGATGTGGTAACGCAGCAACCAACGAATCGGCAGGATGAACCCGTAGCTCATGATGTGCCGCAAAAACGAATAGTACGGGCAATCCAGAATCAGCATCCGGGGCCGGTTCCAAGAAGCCACACGCGCCGCCAGCCCGCTGCCCAACGACCGTCCGTACAGCACGATTTCGGCCTCGCCGTACTCGCTCGCCAGCCATTTATAGACCTGTTGCAGGTCGCTGAACAGGATGTTTTCCGTGCGTCGGCCCCGGCTTTTGCCAAAGCCCCGATAGTCCATGATGAAAAAATCGTAGCCCTTGCCGATGAAGTCTTTGGCAAACTTGCCCCAGCCTTTGATGCTGCGCGAATTGCCCTTGATGTAAAAAACCACGCCCTTGCGGTTCGGCACCCGAAAGTGCAAGGCATTGACCGTGCCGCCGTCCTCCATGTCGAAATTGACCTCCGTGAACGGGAACGGGTACTTGTACGCAAACCAGTGCGGCAGCCGTTCCGGGCGGAAAAAGAAGAAATCCTGCCCGAAATAAAACACCACGCAGAGCGCGACGTACACCCCGCCCGCCCATGCGGCGGCAGGCAAAAATGCTGAAAACAATAGGGCAAAAGTGGGCATGGCGCAGTTCGGGTGGCCTGCAAAAGTAGGAAAGCGGGCGCGAAACAACCGTGCGAGCGTCACCAGCTTGACCGTAGAGAAATGGCGCAAACCGTCCGCCGCTTGCGCCCAAAAAATTCCCCGCCCCATCAAAAAAACAACGGATTTTTACGCGCCGCAAAAAGCCCACTGACAGCACACCATGAACATTTTCCAGTCCATACGCCTCCGCTTTTTCCGAAAAAAACTGCTGCAAGCACTCGCCGACCAGCGACGCTCGCGGCAGATTCACACGATTTGGAGTGCGCGTTCGGTGAGTATTTTGTTCGATGCCACGCCGGAAGCCGACCGCCGCGAAGTGCTGGATTTTGCCCGTGCGTTGGAAAAGGACGGGCGCAAAGTGCGGCTGCTGGCTTACTGGCACGACAAAAAATCGCCCCTCGAAACGGTGTCGTTCGACTCGTTCAATCGCAAAAACACCACTTGGCTCGGCCTCTCGAAAACCGAAAAAGCCGAAAACTTTGCCCGCGAAAAAACCGACCTGCTGTTGCTCTTCGATTGCGCCGGACGGCTGCCGCTCGAATGGATTGCCGCCCGCTCGCAGGCCAGTATGAAAATCGGCCCGCTGACCGAGAACCCCAACGACTTCGACATCATGCTCGAAACACCGCCCGGCTCCGACGTGCGCTTCTTTTTGCAGCAGCTGGATATTTATCTCGATAAAATCATGTTGCCCGATGCGACCGCCCCCAGCTCCAATTTCAAACGACAATCGCCCATTGCCAGATAGGTTTGGCATCTCTGCCCCGACCGAATCAAAAAATCACCGAATCAACAGCCAGCATGAATCCACTTTTGCAAAAACTACGCGGCACGGGCGTTGCGCTCGTCACGCCGTTTCGCAACCAAAAAATTGACTGGGACGGATTGGAGCGCGTCGTTGAGCACGTCATCGCGGGCGGCGTGGAATTCCTCGTCAGCCTCGGCACGACGGGCGAATCCAGCACGCTCTCCGACGCGGAGCACCGCCAAGTGCTCGATTTCACCATCAAAATCAATCGCGGACGGCTGCCGCTCGTGGCCGGGATTTTCGGCGGGAACAATACCGCCGCGATGGTCGAAAAAATACAAGGCTTTGATTTTGAGGGCATTGACGCGCTGCTTTCGAGCAATCCGGCCTACGTCAAGCCGGGGCAAGAGGGCATTTTCCAACATTATATGGCACTGGCCGAAGCCTCCCCGCGCCCCATCATCATTTACAATGTGCCGAGCCGCACGTCGTCGAACATGACCGCCGAGACCACGTTGCGCCTCGCCCACGCCAGCGAAAAATTCGTCGCCGTCAAAGAGGCCAGCGACGACCTGATGCAAATCATGAAAATCATCCGCGACAAGCCCGCCCATTTTCTCGTGCTGAGCGGCGATGATTTCCTCACCCTGCCCATCGTGGCAGCGGGCGGCGACGGCGTAGTTTCTGTGATTGCCAACACACTGCCGCGCCCGTTCACCGACATGGTACGCGCCATGCTCCGGCAGGATTTGGCGACGGCCATCCCGCTCAATTTGAGCCTGCTCAACTCGTATAAATTGCTGTTCGCCGAAGGCAATCCCGTCGGCGTGAAAGCCGCGCTCGAACTGCAAGGCATCTGTTCCCGCGAGGTGCGGCTGCCGCTGGTGCCCATGACCGAGGGTGGCGTGGCGGCGTTGAAGGGGGAAATAGAGAAATTTTGAAATTGGGAATCAAGGCTAATTTCTCATTTTCCCAATTTCCAAGCCACCATACCCGCCCGCGCAGCCCAAGTTTTTGCCAAGAGTTTCAGCCCAGCGGGCGACCACTGCCTCCCGGCCAACTGTGCCTTGTGCAGATGCACGGCATTGACCGTCCAGCGCACCGCGTAGTCATAATATCGGCGCGGGTAAGTGCGCTTGAAATCGAGGTCGCGGTCGGTGCGCTGCTCCCACGGTAGGGCGGCGGTCGCGCTGCTTTCCACCTCCTCGAACAGCCCGGTGCCTTTGATTGGGTAAGCGACCGTGATGGTAAAAAGGTCGGGGTTCGATTCCTTCAAATGTTCGACGGTTTCGCGGATGTCGGCCTCCGTTTCGCCGGGGTAGCCGAGCATGATGAACGTGCCTGCTTGGATGCCGGCGCGGCGCGCGGATTTTATCATGTCGCGCACTTGACCCACGTCCACGCGCCTGTCCATCGCGTCAATGATGCGCTGCGAACCGCTCTCCGCGCCAATCCAAACCCGGAAGCAGCCGCAATTTTTGAGCAGCTTGACCACCTCATCGTTCAGCCGGTCTGCGCGGGTGATGCACTCAAAATTGACTCGTAAACTCCTCTTTTCCAGTTCGTTGTGAAAATCCGAGAGCCATTTGTGGCTCACCGTGAACACGTCGTCCACGAACCAAATCAGGTCGAAAACGTAGTTTTTTTGCAGCCATTCGATTTCGTCGCAGACGGCCTGCGGCGAGCGGCGGCGGTAGCTTTGCCCGTAAACCGCCGTGCTGCACCAACGACAGGTGTACGGGCAGCCGCGCTGCGTGCTGACCGAAATCGCGCTCTGGCCGTGCGCCGTTTTCCATGCGTCCAAATATGCTTGCAGGTTGATTTTCAGGCGGTTGGGCATGGGCAAATCATCCAGCGAGCGCAGTTTCTGGCGCGGCGCGGTTTTGAAAACAGAGCCGTCAGCGAGCTTGAAAGCGATGCCCTCGATGTGCGAGAGATTGGGAATTGAGGAATTGGGAATTGAGGAATTGGGAATTGAGGAATTGGGAATTGAGGAATTGGGAATTGAGGAATTGGGAATTGGGAATTGGGAGTTGCCCGTCTGCCGTCCGCCGTCCGCCGCCAACGCGATTTCCAGCATGGTTTGCTCGCCCTCGCCGACGACCGCCACGTCCGCGCCCGCGCTGAGGTAGCCGTCGAGATTGTGGGTCACGTCCGGGCCGCCGAGTACGATGAGCGTCCCGTCCAGCTCTGGGCAGCTGCGGATGAATCGCATGATGGCGATGACGTTGAGTTTCGTCATCAAATTCGTGTACACGGCCACGATGCGCGGGCGGTGCGCGAGCAGGTAATCTTCGAGCGCGAGGCGACTGGAAAAAGTGGTGTCAAATACTTGATTATCAACGCCATACCTGTCCAGCCATGCCGACAAATACAGAATGCCCAGCGGCGGATAGGGCCGCATGATGACCTGTTCTTTCGGGTCTTCGTGCAGGAAATAGCCGTGTGTGAGGAGGACGTGCATGGCGGTCGGCAAAACTAAACCGTTGTGCGGGGGCGGGATTGGCAAGTGCTGACGAAACGGGAAAAAAGCCGCCCAGAATTACCGCGAAAGCCCTTTGGCGTAGTTCAGCAACACATAAACTGCGCCTGCGAACAAGCCCAGAAAAATAAAGCCGACCCATGCGTGGCGGGTTTCGCGCTTCCGCGCCTCTGTGTTTTCGATGTTCCGATGCACCAGATAAACCCCGATGCCGCCCAAACAAAAGCCCCAAAGAAAGCCGGGCACGCCCTTGAAACGGTCGTCGCGGCTGCCCCGGCGCGGTTCGGCTGCGCCGAGCAAAGATTCGGAAAGGTCGTTTTCGGGGGACAAATGAGCCAAAGCCGGGTGTTTTTCGCCCAAAAGCATGGTCAACGTCGCGTCGCGGTCGGCCACTGTTTCTTCGAGCGCGTCCAACCCAGCGAAGTCGCGGTCGAGCGCGGCAAGGTCGTCTTGAAAAAAATCGGACAACAAGGGCTGACCCGGCAGCACGGCCGCGTGCCCGAAAAAGGGCAGTAAAATGGCGAAGAGGAGGGTGGAGCGAACGCGCATCGGTTGGTCTTGTTTGAAAACGAATCGGCCCAAAAGTCGGGCGAAAGCCCGTGCCGGGCTATTCTGATTTGTCAATTTCTCAATTTCTTCTCACCCGCGTCCGCTGCTGGCGACCAGCCCGCGCACCGAGTTGTTGAAGTGTTCGGCGGCAGCCAGTTTTTCCAGTGTCAGGTGCATCCGGTAACGCCAGTAGTGTTTCGGGTTGGCGGGGATGTTGATGCGCTCGTCGGCGGGGTTTTCGCGGCGCAGCTGCCCGTCTATGCCGAGCAAATCCTGCAACTGGAAAATGGCCCACATGGCCGGCGAATAGAAGTGTTGCTCCACGATGGCATAGTTCACCCAGGGTTCGCAGAAGTACGGCACTTCGCCGTCCCAGCCGAGCACTTCGCGGTAAAACCGCCGCGAGAGTTCGCGGTCTTCTTCCCACCAGCCACGAATCGTGCTCATGTCGTGGGTCGAAGGCGTGACGACGGAGAGGTATGGCGCGTCTTTCGGGTGGAAAAACGTGCTGCCCGCCGCCTTCGGCATCCGCTGGATTTCGAGGCTGAGGATGCCCAATTCGGCCATTACGTCGGGTACGCAGTGCGGCACCATGCCGAGGTCTTCGCCGCAGATGAGCATTTGGGTGGCGCGTTTCAGGGCGGGCAGTTTTTCCATCGCCTCCGTTTGCCAAAAATCGTCCTGCCGCCGATAAAAATAATCCACATACAAGTCCTTCAAAATCCGCTGCGCCCGCCCGTCCAAATGCCGGAACGACGCGGTTTTTTCGATGCCAAACCGGAAGTGGAATTCGCGCCCGCCGCTGCCCGGCACCTCGAACAGCAACACGTTGGCTATCAAATTGAACAAGCCAGTTTTTAGGTTTTGGGTTTCGAGTTTTGAGTTTTGAGTTTGCTCAGACCATGCCGCCACTTGCTGCTGCGTGGCAAATGCTGATTTCAATTCATACGTCCCATCAGCGCGGCGCGTGAGGCAGTTTTCGCGCACGAAATCCGCGTCCGCCGGGCTGAATTCTTCGCGCAGCACCGCATCGGTGATGTACGGTCGGCACAGCCGTTCGAGGCTTGTGCCAGCGGGCAACAGCTCCTCGCCGCGCACGGGCAAGGCCGGGACAAACTGGCCGAGGATGCCCTCGACGGCATCGAGCGGGATGCTCCAAATCCTGAAAAAACCGAGGATGTGGTCAATGCGGAAGGCATCGAAATACAGGCTCATCTGCGCAAACCGCTGCCGCCACCAAGCGTAGCCGTCCGCGCCCATCCGCGCCCAATTGTAGGTCGGAAAGCCCCAGTTTTGGCCTTTTTCCGCGAAATCGTCGGGCGGCGCGCCGGCCTGTTTGTCCATGTTGTACAGTTCCGGTGCGACCCATGCATCGCAAGAATGGCGGTAAATGCCAATCGGGATGTCGCCTTTCACCACCAAACCCTGTGCGTGGGCGTAGTCCGTCGCGGCTTTCAGTTGCTGGTGCAAGTGCCACTGGACGAAGAGATGAATTGCCAGTTCCGAGTTTTGGGTTTTGAGTTTTGAGTTGCCCGCGAGCAGTTTTTCGATGGCCGCCGCATCGTACTGGGCGTGTTCGGGCCAAGTGGCGAACTCCGCCGTGCCGTGTTTTTCCTTCAAAAAACAGAACGCGGCATAAGGCACGAGCCAATGTTTGTTTTCGGCGAAATACTGCTGATAGCCCGCGTCGGCGGCCCAATCGTCTTTTTGTAAATCAAAAAGGAGCCGGATTGCCTTCCATTTTTCGGACATAACCGCCTCGTAGTCAACGGCTTCGAGCGCGTTCAGTTCCTTTTGTTTTTTGGCAAAAGGCTTCAACGCGGCGGCGTGTTTTTTGCCTGCGACGGCCTCCAAATTCAGGTAAATCGGGTGCAGCGCGAACGCCGAAATGGCGGCGTAGGGGTACGAATCCGTCCAAGTGCCGGTGGCCGACGTGTCGTTGATGGGCAGCAATTGGAGCAGCCGCAAGCCGGTGGATTTGGCCCAATCGGCCAGCGCGGGCAGGTCGGTGAACTCTCCCACGCCAAAACTGCGTTCCGTGCGGAGGCTGAAAACCGGGATGGCCACGCCCGCGCCGCGCCATTTCGGGGTCGGTATCCGGGCAAAACCGTCGTGCAAAATCGTCAGCCCGCCGCCCTGCGGGGGCGGGAAAATGACGCGGTTGCTGCCTGACTCGAAGCCCGTGTGCCGCATGGTGCGGGTGTTCCATGTGCCGTATTTGTAGGCCAGCGGGAAATCCTCGCGGCTGAGGTCAAGGCGGATTTCCCACCAACTGCCGCTGCGCGAGAGCACGAGCGGCGCGGCGGTGTCCCAGCTGCGGAGCGCGGTGCCGTGCCCAAGCAGACAGATGGCCTCGTCTTGCGGCAAAATCGGGGCTTTTACCCGGAAAATGTGGGTGTAGCTGGCCGCCTTTTTGGGCTTGTCGGCAGCCTCGTTTTTCAACAAAATATCGCGGAACGGCTGCGTGAAAAAGGCGTTTTCCACCGCCCCGACGGGGTTCCAATAATCAAAAACCTGCACGGAATCGGCCTTCGCGCCCGCGAGGTCGAGCGAGCGGTCGGTGTCCCAATCGGCTTTGGACGTGGGCGTTCCACCGGGGCCGCCGGTTTTGTCGTGCAAAACATAATGGTAGCGCACCTTGCCGAGCATCGCCGCGTCAAACTCGACGACGGCCTCCCAGAGTGCGTCGTTGAGGTATTCCATCGGGTGCTCGTGGCCGTCGTGGTCGAACGCGAGGCTGAGGTTTTGGCCGGGGCGCGTCGAATAGTGCAGGAAGAAGTGTACTTTCATAGATGTCGTTGGGCAAGTTCGGTGGCGGCGAAATTATGTTGAAATGGTGATTCGGAGATTTTGGGAGTAGGGGTTTGCGCACCCCCCGCAAACCAAAAATACCACAAACACCCGACCCCAACCCCCCCG
>JBKBIC010000002.1:0-64512 GCA_046299435.1 Saprospiraceae bacterium | reverse complement strand
TTTTTTTTTTTGTTAGGTTTCTTGTTGCTTAGGTGGCCCCCCCCCACCACCAAACAACCAAAACCCCCAACCCCCCGGCAGCAAACCCACCCTGAATGATGCCGCCGCCCACCACGTCGTCGCCTTCGTAAAACACCGCGCTTTGGCCGGGCGCGATGCCTTTGACGTTGGCGTGGAAACTGACTTCCACGCCGTTGCCCAGCCCTCGCACTGTGCTCAACGTGCCGCCGTCGCGGTAACGGATTTTGGTCAAAGCCTCGAGGCCGTCGGGCGGCAACTCATTGTATTTCATCAAGTTAACTTTGCCGACGAGCATCCCGTTTCGGATGAGTTCGCTTTCGCGGCCCAGCACGACAGTGTTCGTGTCGGGGCGGATTTCGGTGACGAACATCGGTTCGCCGAGCGCGATGCCCAGCCCTTTCCGTTGGCCGACGGTGTAAAACGGATAGCCTTCGTGCCGGCCCAAGATTTTGCCCGACGTGTCCACGAAATGGCCGCCCGCCACCTGCTCGTCCAGCCCCGGCACGCGGCGGCGCAGGAAGCCTCGGTAGTCGTTGTCGGGCACGAAACAGATTTCGTAGCTCTCGGCTTTTTTGCTCAGGTCGTCGAAGCCGCGCTCGGCGGCCATGGCGCGTACTTCGGGCTTGGTGAAAACGCCCAGCGGCATCCGCGTCCGGTGCAAGCATTCTTGGCTCAGGCCCCAGAGGACATACGACTGGTCTTTCTCCACATCGCGGGCGCGGGTGATGTATTTGCGCCCGCCGAGTTCGTTGATGATGCCGTAATGCCCGGTCGCAATGAATTGACAATCAAGCATATCGGCGCGGCGCAGGAGGCTGTTCCACTTGATGTGCGTGTTGCAAAGGACGCAGGGATTGGGCGTTCGGCCAGCCATGTATTCGTCCACAAAATTGTCAATCACATAGTCGCCGAACTCCTCCCGGATGTCCACGATGAAGTGGTGAAAACCCAGATGCACGGCCACCGCGCGGGCATCGTTGATGCTGTCGAGCGAGCAGCAGCCTGTCTCTTTTTTGGAGCCGCCGGAGGTGGCGTAATCCCAAGTTTTCATGGTCACGCCGACGACTTCCCAGCCCTCTTCGTGGAGCAGGACGGCGGTCATCGTGGAGTCAATGCCGCCAGACATGGCGACGAGTGCTTTTCCTAATTTTGACATGGTGCGTTCACTAAGGGGATTCAAAGTCGCCCCGTGATTTGGTAAAAAAGTGTGCAAAAGTACGCGGCCACAACTGTTTTTTCGGGCAAAAGGTTGCAACCTCGCGGCGCGGCGGGCTGTCCAAGCGGGCATTTCTCAACCATAAATTCATAAGCCAAATGAAACGCACCGCCATTTTTGCCAGCCTGCTCTGCCTGTTTTTGGGCACCAATTTTTCAACGGCCAATGACTGGCAAACCGCCAAAGGCGAACATTTCGACCTCCATTTTCAGGAAACCGACCGCCCCGAACTCGCTATTTATCAGCCCATTTTTGAAAAAGCACACGCGACAGTGGAGCAGTTTTTCGGGCAGCCGTTCCGACAAAAATTCCAGATTTACCTGCACCCCGACCGCGCCTCGCTGGACACGCAATGGCAGCGCGATTGGCAAATGGCCGATTTCAAATCCGAGTGTTGGATGGTCGCCAGCGGCGTGGCGGCGAAACTCGACCTCATTGCCCCGAAAAAATGGGATGCCGAATCCTGCGAACACCGCTGGGCCGACCAAGTCGCTGTGCAAAAACTCATCGCCCACGAGATGGCGCACGTTTTTCACGGCCAACTGAACGCCAGCCCAGATTTCAGTGACGTGTCGGGGCTGGATTGGTTCGTCGAAGGGCTGGCGGTTTATGCCTCTGGGCAATGCGATTCGGCGCGGCTGGCTCCGGTGAAATTGGCCGTCCAATCGGGCAAAGCCCCCGCCGCGCTGGACGATTTTTGGAAAGGAAAACTGAAATATGGGCTGTCTGGCTCGGTGGTCATGTACCTCGACCAGCGGTTTGGCCGCGAGAAACTGCTGGCTCAGCTGCCGTTCAATCGCAAGGCCGATTTGTTGGCTGCGCTCGGCATTTCGGAGGAAGCATTGCTGGCTGGGTGGCGGGAGTTTTTGGAGCAATCACGAGATTGACTCAGGTGTTTTTGCGCTAAATTTGCCTTCAAAATTCACGGCCAATTATGCTCGACAACACGATTATCATGGGAGTAAACGCACCGAAACCACACCAGCGCGTCATTGGCAAACTGATGACTGCGCTCGGCCAGCTCTTTTATCGGGAAGGCAAAATCCCGTATGAGCCGTTCACGGAGACCATGATTGACGAGGGCAAAACCAGTCCGACACCCGACATTTTGCTCTTTGACAACAAAACTGGGACGAACAAAGTGCTTGTCGAGGTGTCCACCAGCGCGGGCGTTCGGAAGGATTTCGAGAAATTGGTCGAGCTCATGCGAGACTACGAAGTGGAGGAAGGTTTCGTCTATAATTATCACAACCAAACGTGGCGCAAGTATCGTCTCGGCGTGGGCGAGGTACTTCAAAATCCATCGTTCTCGGATGTCATTGGGTATGATTTAAACGAATTTTTGAAACAACCTTATTCCTCATAACCCGCTGTTGCCCAGCCTTTTACCTGATGTGGATAGCGCACGACGTACTCCTCTTTTATCATGCGCGTCAGGCGTTCGCGGAGGGCCTCGATGCCCTCTTTTGAGTGAGCGGAGACGAAGACGTTTTCGCCGTAGGCCAGCTGCAGGCGTTCCTTCAAATCGGCCTCGATTTCCTGCCGCGTGGCTTGGTCGAGGAGGTCGTCGAACACGGTTTTTCGATACAAATCCACTTTGTTGAACACCATGAGTGTCGGTTTGTCCGCTGCGCCGATGTCTTGCAGCGTGGCCTGCACGGTGCGGACGTGGTCTTCAAATTGCGGGTGCGCCACATCCACGACGTGCAGCAGGATGTCGCATTCGCGCACCTCGTCGAGGGTGCTTTTGAAACTTTCCACGAGGTGGTGCGGCAGCTTGCGGATGAACCCGACCGTGTCGCTGAGCAGGAAAGGCATTTGGCCAAAAACGACCTTCCGCACGGTGGTGTCAAGCGTGGCGAAGAGTTTGTTTTCGGCCAGCACTTCCGATTTTGAAAGCAGGTTCATCAGTGTGCTTTTGCCGACGTTGGTGTAGCCGACGAGCGCGACGCGAATCATTTCGCCGCGCGTTTTGCGCTGCGTTTGGGCCTGTTTGTCAATCTCTTTGAGTTTGATTTCGAGGTTTTTGATGCGGGTTTGCACGATTCGACGGTCGGTTTCGATTTGCGTTTCGCCGGGGCCGCGCATCCCGATGCCGCCGCGCTGCCGCTCCAAGTGCGTCCAAAGCCCGCGCAGGCGGGGCAGCAGGTATTTCATTTGCGCCAGTTCGACCTGCGTTTTGGCCTGCGCCGTCTGGGCGCGATTGGCGAAAATGTCGAGGATGAGCGACGACCTGTCCACGATTTTCACCTTCAAAGCCTCCTCGATGTTGTTGGTTTGTTTGCCCGTGAGGTCGTCGTCGAAAATGACCATGTTGACCTCCTCGTGGCGTTCGAGGTAGCGTTGGATTTCCTCCAATTTTCCCTTGCCGACATACGTCCGCAGGTCGGCGTGGTTGAGCCGCTGGGTGAATCGCTTGACGGTAACGGCACCGGCGGTTTGCGCCAAAAATTCAAGTTCGTCCATGTGCTCGTGCGCCACTGTCTCGCCGATTTCGGGCGTGATGACGCTGACGAGCAAGCAGTGTTCCTCTTCGCGTTTGAGGCCGGAGTTTTTTTCTCCCAGATTCCAGTCTTTTGCCATGTGTGATTTTGGTGGGCTTTGCCCTGATTCGGGCGGCGAAATTAGCCACTTGGCCGCAGTCAACGCGGCCTTGCCGCAAAAGGTTTCATGGGCAAAGGCTGGTGCCGTCGGAAAGTTGCACGGAAAAACACGCCAGCTCGCGTGCCCATTTTTGCCGAAAAGCCTGTTGCATCCGGCTTTGAAAACAGGCTTCGTCGGCATGGCGCACGAGATTCAGTGTGCAGCCGCCGAAGCCACCGCCCATCATCCGGGCACCGAGCACTGCCGGGTCGTGCCGGGCCGCCTCGACGAGGAAATCCATCTCCGCGCAGCTCACCTCGTAGCTCGTCCGCAGGCCCTCGTGGGTGTCGAACATCAGTTGCCCGACGGTTTGCAAGTCGTTGTTTTTCAGGGCGATGCACATTTTTTCCACGCGCCCGTTTTCTGCCACGACGTAGCGGCACCGCGCCCGGATGGGTTCGGGCAGTGCGTCGCCCGCCTCATCCAGCATGGCTTCCGACACGTCGCGCAGGCTACGGATTTCGGGAAAAAATCGCCTCAAAATCGCCACGCCCGCCTCGCACTCGCGCCGCCGTTGGTTGTACTCCGAATCCACGAGCGCGTGTTTCACGCCGCTGTCGCAGAGCACGAACGACCAATCGGGCGCATCGAACGGCGCGTACTCGGTTGCCAGCGTCCGGCAGTCCAGCCGCAGGAAATGCCCGGCCCGGCCCATGAGCGAGGCATACATATCCATGATGCCGCAGTTCATGCCGACGAACTCGTTTTCGGCGCGCTGGGCAAGCCGTGCCAGCTGCGGGCGTTCGAGGCCGAAGCCGTGCAACTCGTTGATTGCGAACAACATACCGCCCTCCAATGCTGCCGACGACGACAGGCCCGCGCCGACCGGGATGTCTCCGCCGAACAGCACATCCATGCCCTCGACGGGCAAATTTTCCTGTTGCAAGACGTGAAAAACACCGAGCAAATAGTCCGGCCAGCCCCGGCCAGATTTTTCCAATTGGTGCAGCGAGCTAGTGTATTTTTCGCCCAAATCGTGCGCCACGAGGTGCAGTGCCGCGTCGGTGCGCGGCGCGACGGCCAACCAAATGGCACGGTCAATCGCCGCCGGCAGTACCCAGCCTTCGTTGTAATCGGTGTGTTCGCCGAGGAGGTTGATGCGGCCCGGTGCCCGCACGACGAGCGCGGGCTTGCGACCAAAATTTTGCTCGAAAGACTGGGCGATGCTGCCCGGATATGTTGCTGAAATCATGGGCCGCAAAGAAACCCAAGTTTCGCGGATTTGGCTCCAACTGCCTCGCACACAACCATTTGAACCGAGATGATGCGCCGGAAAATGTTCCCTGTCCTGTCCCTTTCGCTCATCGCTTGGGTGGTCGCCATGCAAAGCGGCTGCCTCGCCATGCGAACCCCCGATGCGGCATTTGCCCGAAAAATCCGCGCACGCGGCCAAGCGGCCACGCCCATTTTTTTCGACGCAAAAAGTGCTGACGGGCGGAAAATTCATGCCGTGCGCATCGGCGCGGATTCGCTGCCGACGGTGCTGCTGGTGCATGGGTCGCCCGGCTCGTCCGATGCTTGGCTCGGCTATCTGGCCGATACCGCGCTGACGAATCGCGCCCGCTTGGTGGCTGTTGACCGCCCCGGTTTTGGCTATTCCGGCTTGGGCCGCGCGGAGCGTTCGCTTGTGAAACAGGCTGCCGCGCTCTTGGCCGCGCTGGATGCCTGCCCCGGCCCGACGACCCAAAAAGTGCTGCTGGCCGGGCACTCGCTGGGCGGGCCGCTCATCGCCCGTTTTGCAATGGACTACCCGGAGCGCGTGGCCGGGCTGCTCCTCGTCGCCGGCTCGGTTGACCCCGATTTGGAGCCGCGCAATTGGTGGGAACCCGTCGTGGACAACCCGCCCGTCAGTTGGCTCACGCCCAGAAGCCTGTTCGCCAGCAACCGTGAAATCCGGGCATTGCAGACCGAATTGCACCAAATGGTGCCACTTTGGCCGAAAATTGCCTGTCCTGTGATTGTTTTGCACGCTCAAAACGACCGCTTGGTTCCGGTCGGGAACACAGACTTCGCCCGTAAAATGCTCGCCGGGAACCCCGATTTGCGGGTACGGATTTTGCCCGATGGCGATCACTTCATCCTTTGGAACCGCCACCCCATCGTGCGCGACGCACTGCTCGAACTTTTGAAAAAATAGCACCCGTGCCGTTCCTCATCCCTCACGCTCATCCCTATCAACATGATACGCTGCCTACTTGTGGACGACGAACACCTTGCCCTCGCGCTGCTCGAAAGATTCATCGAGCAAACGCCCGGCTTCGAGGTCGTCGAAAAATGCAAAAGCCCCATCCGGGCCGTCGAAGTGCTGCAAAGCGACTTGGTGGACTTGCTTTTTCTGGACATCCAGATGCCCGTTTTGAGCGGCCTCAATTTGCTCCGAACGGTCAGCCGCAAGCCCGTGACTATTTTCACAACGGCCTACGCCCAGCACGCGCACGAGGCATTCGACCTTGATGCGGCGGATTATCTCGTCAAACCATACTCGTTCGAGCGGTTCCAAAAGGCCATCGAAAAAGCACGGGTGTTGCTCCAAAATCGGCAAGGCTCGGTCGCCACTTCGCCCGAACTCGATGGTTTTTTGACCATAAAAGCCGACCGCCAATGGGTGAAAATCCCGTTTGCCGACATCACCCACATCGAAGGCTGGAAGGAGTACGTCAAGATTTTCACGTCAGCGGAAAAATTCGTCACCCTCGAAAGCCTGAACAACCTCGAAAACACACTCCCGGCGAGCCATTTCGTGCGGGCGCACAAGTCGTTCATCGTCGCCAAAAACCGTGTCCAAAAAATGGATGGCGACGATTTGCTCATCGGCGAAGTGCGCATCCCGGTGGCGCGGGCGCGGAAAAAGGAAGTGACCGAGGCGATTTTTGGCTGAAGCAATGTTAGGTTTGTCGCCCGCTTTTTTGAGAAAACACACACCAGCACACGCTCCCCGCCATGTCGCTCGCCATCACCTCTTGGGCCGAAGAAGACCGCCCCCGCGAAAAAATGCTGCTCAAAGGCAAACACAGCCTCTCGGATGCCGAACTTTTGGCCATCCTCATCGGCAGCGGAACCGTCGGCGAAAGTGCCGTCGCGCTCGCCCAGCGCATCCTCGCCGGCAGCGACAACAACCTGCACGAGCTGGGCAAACGCAGCCTCCGCGAACTCGAAAAATTCAAGGGCATCGGCGAAGCCAAAGCCATCACCATCGCCGCCGCGCTCGAACTGGGCCGCCGCCGCCAGCTCAGCGACCTGCGCGAACGCCCGCGCATCACTTGCAGCCGCGATGCCTTCAATGCCATCGCGCCGCTGCTCACCGACCTGCACCACGAGGAGTTTTGGCTGTTGCTCTTGAACAAAGCCAACGAGGTCTTCGCCCGCGAACGCCTCAGCACAGGCGGCATGGCAGGCACGGTCGTTGACCTGAAAATGGTCTTCAAAACCGCCATCGAATCCCGCGCGGCAGCGGCCATCGCCATCCACAACCACCCGTCCGGCAGCCTCAAACCCAGCCAAGCCGACATAGACCTGACCAAGCGCATCCGGCAGGCGGGCGCGCTGCTCGACCTGCCATTGCTCGACCACCTCATCGTTTCGGAGCGCGGCTTTTTCAGCTTCGCCGACGAGGGGATGCTTTGACAGAGGCCGATGATTTCGGGCCGCAGCGTCCTACCTTTGGCACTGTTTTTCCACAAAACATTGCACCGCCCGCCTACACTTCACACGAAAACATACCGCCGCCGATGTTCCGCGAAACCGAGCAAAAAGCCCTCGAAATCAACCTCGACGAACGCATTTATGGTGCGTTTGCCGAAATCGGCGCGGGGCAGGAAGTGGCCCGCTACTTTTTTCAAGTTGGCGCGGCGGCCGGCACCATTGCCAAAACCATGTCGGCCTACGACAAAACCGTGTCCGACGAGATTTACGGCCCGGAGACCAAAGGCCGCTACGTCTGCGAATCGCGGCTGTACAAAATGCTCGACCACGAGTTCGCGCTCCTCGAACAACGCCTGCGCCCCTCGCGCCCCGGCCAAAATTTCTTTGCTTTCGCCGACACGGTTACGGCCATCAACTACCAAAAAACAATACGGGGCAACGGCTGGCTCGGCCTGCGCTTCCAGCTGCGCCCCGACCTCGCACCGAACGATTTGGTCGTCCACGTCCGGCTTTTGGACAACGACAACCGCCTCCAACAGCAGGCCGTCGGCATCCTCGGCGTGAACATGATTTACGCCTGCTACCGTTTTGCCAACGCCCCCGAAGCCCTGATACGCAGCCTTTTGGACAACCTCCGCGACCGCGTGGCGATTGACATGGTGCGGCTCGAAGGCCCTGATTTTCAACAACTTGACCAACGACTCATCTGTCTTTGGCTTGTCAAAAACGGCCTTTCGGATGTCGCCATTTTTGGCCCCGACGGTCGGCCCTTGCACGCCAGCGAGTTTTTGTACCGCAAATCCATCCTCGTCGCACGGGGCAGCTACCGCCCGCCGACGCTCGTGCAGCAGGACATGATTTCGAATGCCTACGCCCAATTTTGCGCTGAGCCGGAGACTGAACCGGGCAAGACGTTTTTCCTCACCGAAATCACGCTCGACAACCTGCAAGCCGACGGCGACCTGCGCGAACGCGACTTCCTCGACCGCGCCGAAATGCTCTGCGCCCTCGGCCAAACGGTCATCATCTCCAATTGCATGCGGCACAAACGGCTCATCGCCTACTTTTCGGAGTACCGAATCGGGCGTATCGGCCTCGCGCTCGGCGTTCGGAAACTGCAAAACATCCTCCGCGAAACCTTTGAACAAAACCCCGACAACCTGCTCGCAGCCTTCGGCGAACTATTCCCGCGCAGCGTCCGTTTTTACGCCTACCCCGCCCGCGAAGAAGGCAACGCCGAACTTTTGACCGCCCAAAACCTCGACGTGCCGAAGCCTATCCGCTTCATTTACAGGCACTTGCTCGAAAACGGCAACATAGTGGACGTGCAAAGTTTCAACCCCGACATCCTGCACATTTACCACAAACGGGTGCTGCGGATGATTCAACAGGGCGAGCCGGGCTGGGAAAAAATGGTGCCGGAGGAGGTGGCACGGCTGACGAAAAAGAAAAACCTGTTCGGCCACCGTGCCATGCCGATGGAAGAATTTTAAAACACTCAATTATGTCGTTAGAAGAAAAAATCAACAAAGACCTCGTCGTCGCCATGAAAGCAAAGGACGAGGTCGTACTGCGGAGCATCCGCGCCATCAAATCCGTGATTCAATTGGCGAAAACCGACGGCTCAGGCCAAGCCATTGACGAAGCCCGCGAGGTGGCGATGCTGCAAAAACTCGTGAAAAGCCGCCAAGAGTCGTTCGACATTTATACAAAAAATGGCCGCCCGGAACTGGCCGAAAAAGAGCGCGAGGAAATCGAGGTCATCCGCAAATACCTGCCGCAAATGCTTGAAGGAGAGGCACTTGAGTCTGTCGTGCGCGGCATCATCGCCGAGGTCGGGGCCACGTCGGCCAAAGACATGGGCAAGGTGATGGGCCTGGCTTCCAAGCAATTGGCGGGCAAGGCCGAAGGCCGGGCTATCTCGGAAACCGTGAAACGCCTGTTGGCCTAATGATGGGGGATGAGTGGTGAAGGAATGGTGTCCCGTTCGGAATTCATCACTCATCACTCATAATTCACCATTTGAATTATGACACTTCGCGCAGAAAACTTGGTCAAAACTTACGGCAAACGCACCGTCGTGCGCGGCGTTTCCTTCGATGTGAAGCAGGGCGAAATCGTCGGCCTGCTCGGCCCGAACGGGGCGGGCAAAACCACTTCGTTTTACATGACCGTCGGGTTCATCCGGCCCACCGAAGGCACGGTTTTTCTTGAAAATCAGGACATTACGAGCCTGCCCATGTACCGTCGCGCCCAGTTGGGCATCGGTTATTTGCCGCAGGAACCGTCGGTTTTCCGCAAACTTTCGGTCGAGGACAACATCCGCGCCGTACTCGAAATGACCCGCCTGACAGAGGCCGAGCAAGCCGAAAAACTGGAATCGCTTCTGGACGAGTTCAACCTGCACCGGGTACGGAAAGGCGCGGGCGACACGCTCAGCGGCGGCGAGCGGCGGCGCACCGAAATCGCCCGCGCACTCGCCACTGACCCGAAGTTCATCCTGCTCGACGAGCCGTTCGCGGGCATTGACCCTATCGCGGTGGAGGACATCCAGTACATCGTGGCGAAATTGAAGACCAAAAACATCGGTATCCTCATCACCGACCACAACGTGCAGGAGACGCTCTCCGTCACCGACCGCGCCTACCTCATGTTCGAGGGCAGCATCCTGAAAGCCGGCACCGCCGAGGAATTGGCCGCCGACGAAATGGTACGGAAGGTTTACCTCGGCAAAAACTTCGAGTTCAAGCGCAAGGTCATCGAGCTTTGATTACTCGCAGGGCCAGAGCGCGTCCGAAAGCGGGTACTCCTTTTTCTTGAAATTGTAGTGCCACCACTCGTTGACGATGGCCCCGAAGCCGACGGCAGCCAATGTTTCGCGCAGCAAGCGGCGGTTTTCGAGTACTTGCGCGGGCAGTTTTTGGTAATCGGTATGCGCCTCTTCGCCGAAAAAATCATACGGCGTGCCCATGTCTAATTCCTTCCCGTTTTTGTCCACAATGGTCAGGTCAACGGCCAGCCCGCGCCCGTGCACGGAGCCTTTGGCCGGGGGGGCGACGTAGTTCGGGTCGGGCGTGATGTCCCAGAGACGTTGCTGGTACGGGCGCGGACGATAGCAATCGTACATTTTCAGGCCGAGGCCCTGCTTTTGCAGCGTTTTGTGTGCCTCCACGATCGCCTCGGCGGCCTCCGGGCGGAGCAGGCAACGCGGGCAATCATAGACTTTTTGCTTCATGAAATTGTTGGTCGTCGCGTACCGGATGTCGAGCCGGATGCTCTTGTCCAGCGCGGCTACGTCCACAAAACCTTCGGGGATGCCCGCTGGTTGGCGGCTGGCGGCTGGCTGTTTTTCGGGTTTGGGCTTGGCTATTTTTTCGGACGGGGCTGCGACGGTTTTGGGTTGCGAATTGGGTGCATCGGTGGCTGGGGTGGGCACTTGTTCCGCAGGTTTTTCGGCGGGGTGCGCAACGTTTTTTTCGGAAAAATTGCCAGCGGAAACCGTGTCCGCAGCGGGCGGCGGAGCCGTCGCGCCGGGTTGGTTTTCGACTTTTACTGGCTCGTTGCCGCAAGCCGCGAGCAAGGCAACGAGGATAAAATATAAAAAGCGAGCGAGCGATTTTTTCATGTTTACAAGAATTGGTTTTGGCCTGATTTGGCGGCGACAAATGTAAACGTCCCGGCAAACGCGCATTTCGTCGAAAGCCAAAAAACACCCAACGTGCTCCGGCGTTTCAACGGCGCTTTGCAAAACAGCCGCAGTTCTTGGGCTTTCTCGTTGATTTTCAATTCTTTCGCATCTTGGCACATCTTTCAATCGGCACTTTCGTCGTCCTGTTTTTTTCGATGGCAACCCTGCTTTTCAAAGGCCATTTCGCTGCCGCACAATCCGCGCCGTATCCCGGCCAACCCGCCAGCGGCCCCGGCGGCGCGGAATATTCGCACCAAAGCGTGGCGTTTTTTGACCATGCCCAACGCGCCGACGGCTACTGGCTGTTCGAGCCGAGCGACCCGAAGCCCGATTCGGCAGAGGTCGTCGTGTTCATGCACGGCTACGGGGCGTACAACCCGATGGCCTACGGCAAGTGGATTAAGCACCTCGTGGCGCGGGGCAACATCGTGATTTACCCGCGTTACCAGCGAAATCTGCTGTTCCCGAAGGCCGATTGTTTTCCGGCAAATGCCGCGAAAGGCATCCGCGACGCACTGAAAACCCTTGAAACCGAAGGCCACGTCCGCCCGCGCCTCGAAAAAGTGGCCTACGTCGCGCACTCCTACGGCGGGGTCATCACGACCAATCTGGCGGTTAACTGGGAAAAATACGGCATCCCGAAACCGACGGCCATGCTGCTTGCGCAGCCCGGCAGCGGCCCGCTGAAAGGGGCGCGATTGGACAGCTACGAGGGCCTGCCCGCCGACCTTAACTTGGTGATTATCACCGGCGAACACGATTTCGTGGTGGGCGACGAGTTCGGCGCATTGGTTTTCAAGACCGCCACAAACACCCCAAACCGCAATCTTGTCAAGCATTTCCGCTCGGTCAATCCCGACAGCACCCGCGCCATGTCGGCCTCGCACTCCGAGCCGTACAGTTACGACCTCGATTTCGATACGGGCGTTCGGAACTACACGGCGAAGCGCGTGCTGAACACCTCGCGGCTGAACGAGGTGGACTTCAATTGCTACTGGAAACTGGCCGACGCGGTCATCGAATACACCCGCACGGGCCGCTACCGCGACGTGGCTTTCGGCAACACGCCCCAACAACGCTACCTCGGCAAATGGGCCGATGGCTCGCCGATGCGCGAATTGCAGGTGTTTTTGCCAGACGAAAAATTGCCGGAAATGTGGACGGGGCGGCGGTGAAGGCACTTACCCCGCCATTTCCCACGCCGCTGCCCGCGCCTGCACATCCCCTTCCGCGCCGATTTTTTCCAAAAACACGGGCTGGATTTGGTTGATGAAACCCGCCTCGAACGGCATCTCGATTTTCACATAATTGTCTGTGAATCCGCTCATTAAGTCGGGGTTTTTGTGCTGCTCGAACAGCACGGGCCGCTCGGTGCCGAGGTGCTGCTGGTAAAAAGCCCGGCGCTTCATCTCCGAAAGTCCGCGCAACATCTGGTTGCGGCGGCGGCGTTCGTCGAGCGGCACAGGGTTGGGCATCTCGACGGCCAGCGTGTTGGCCCGTTCGGAGTAGGTGAAAACGTGCAGGTACGACACCTCCAGCTCGCTGATGAAACGGTACGTTTCCAGAAAATCCGCTTCCGTCTCGCCCGGAAAACCCACGATGACATCGCAGCCGATGCAGGCGTGCGGCATCCGTTTTTTGATGCTCGCCACGCGCTCGGCATAAAGTTCGCGCTTGTAGCGGCGGCGCATTTCGCGGAGTTGTTTGTCGTTGCCGGATTGCAACGGGACGTGGAAGTGTGGCATAAAGCGTTGGCTTTCAGCCACAAAGGCGATGATTTCGTCGGTCAGCAAATTCGGCTCGATGCTCGAAATGCGGAACCGCTCGACCTCCTCCACCTTGTCCAATTCCCGCACGAGGTCGGCGAACAGGGCTTCTTTGCGCGGGCGTTCGCCTTCGATGACCGCCGTGCCATTGCCGAAATCACCGATGTTCACGCCCGTCAGCACGATTTCCTTGGTGCCCATCGCCGCGATTTTGCGGGCGTTCGCCACCACGTTTTCGACGGTATCTGAGCGGCTTTTGCCCCGCGCCAGCGGGATGGTGCAGAACGCGCATTTGTAATCGCAACCGTCCTGCACTTTCAGGAACGAGCGGGTGCGGTCGCCGAACGAAAACGAGGACGTGAACGTGTTGACCTCCCGGATTTCGCCCGCTTGCACCATGCCCTTGCCCTGCGACTTGGAGATGTCGTCCACGTATTCGAGGATGCGAAATTTCTCGCCCGCGCCCAGCACCAAATCCACGCCGGGGATTTCGGCGATTTCCGCCGGTTTCAATTGGGCATAGCAACCCGTGACCACCACAAAAGCGTCCGGCTGGTGCCGCAGGGCTTGGCGCACGATTTTTTTGCACTCGCGGTCGGCCTGCTCGGTGACGGAGCAGGTGTTGATGACGTAAATGTCCGCGCCGTCGTCAAACTTGACGGGCTGGTAGCCGCCGTCCTCGAACAGGCGGGCCAATGCGGAGGTCTCGGAAAAATTCAGTTTGCAGCCGAGCGTATGAAAAGCGACCGTGCGTGGAGTCATTTTTTTGTTGATTCGGTGATGTGGCTATTGGGTGATTTGAACTGGGCTTACAACAACTTCTTAATCCGTTGATATTCAGCCGAATTGGTTTGTGTGCCTTTGCAATTTTGGGCTTTGGCCTGGGCCTCGATGTGTTCAATCCGGTTTTTCGGCGAAGGGTGTGTGCTCAGCCATTGGGGCGGCGAGGCTTCGAGGCTTTCGATTTTTCGGAAAAAAGCCGCCGCACCGTCGGCCCGCAAGCCGAGGCCGCAAAGGTAGTGAACCGAAAATTCATCGGCCTCGGCCTCAAAAGCGCGGCTATACTTCAAAGATGCCAACCCGACGGCGATGGCTTTGGCCGCGTCACTCTGCCCCAAAAGCGCGTCGGCAATGGTGCGGGCGGGCATGGATTTGCTGATGTGCCGCGTGTAGTGGCGATTGGCGGCGTGGGCGATTTCGTGGGCGATGACCCCGGCGAGCTGGTCTTCGGAATCCAAAAACTTGATGAGGCCCGTGAAAATGTAGATGTGCCCGCCGGGCGCGCAAAAAGCGTTTTGGGTCTCGTCGTCGCGGATGATTTTGACTTTCCAATCGAAATCCCGCGCGTGCTGCACCCGCCCCGTGCCGAGGATGCGGTCGCGCAAATTGCGGACGTAACGATACACTTCCTCGTTGCCTTTTTCCGGCAGAATTGGGTATGTAAATGATTGATTTTCAATTTCTTGGCTTACTTCAAGGCCAAGGCGTTTGTCATCTTCGAGCGAGAAGTAATTGGCGACTTGGCTGCCTTTTCGGAAAAAGGTGCAGCCTCCGAACAATGTCGCAGCGACGAGCGCAGGCAGTAGCAAGCGCGTTTTTTTGGAAAAAAGCATGGGCGGGTGGTTGTCAGAAGTGAGCACTGCCCGTCGGCCTTTCACCTTGAGCAGATGTTGTCGAAAACGAGGCAGGCCGCTAAATAGTCTGAACATCAAGCATGTTGCAGCAACGTCGGCCAAATTTGGGGCAGAAACACCCTGCCCGCCCATAAAATTTCATGGTTCGCCAAAACAAAATCTACATTTGCCCTGTCTTGATTTTGTCTAAATCGCTAAGAGCGCAGGGGTTAGAAATTGGGAATTAGGTATTAGAAATTCCCGGTTCCCGATTCCCATTTCCAATTTCAAATATGCAACGCCACCATCGCACCGTCACCGACCTCAAACTGCACGAGAACGCCCGCGCCATTGCTTTTTCCGACCCGGAACTGGCTTGCAAGCTCACTTCGATGGGGGTGCTGCCGGGCGCGAACATCCAAGTCATCCGTTCTTCGCCGTTCGGCAATTCTTTTTATATAAAAGTGGACGGCGTTCGGTTGGCACTGCGCGAGGCCGAGGCCGCGAACATCTTGGTAGAAGTTTGAGCGCGTGCCACTGCCGTCCCACCATCTCACCGTCTCACATAATTGATGTTACGAGTCGCACTACTTGGTAATCCGAACAGCGGAAAATCCACGATTTTCAACCAACTGACCGGCCTTCGGCAGAAAACTGGCAATTTCCCCGGCGTGACGGTGGATGTGAAAGAGGGCAAAATCCGGTTTCCCAGTGGCCAAGAAGCCGTGTTGAGCGATTTGCCCGGCACTTATAGTTTGTACCCGACTTCGTCGGACGAAAAAATCGTCGCCAGCGTCCTGACCAATCCCGCCGACCCGAATTTCCCGGATGCCATCATTTACATCGCCGACGCGACGCACCTCGAAAAACATCTCCTGCTGCTCACCCAAATCCTCGACCTCGGCCTGCCCGTCATTGCCGCGCTGAACATGGCCGACAGTGCGGAAGAACAGGGCATCAAAATCAACACCGGGCTGCTGGCCGAACGGCTCGGCATCCCGTTCGTCTTGGTCAGTGGCCGCGACGGGCGCAACATCCAGCGGCTCATCGGCGAGCTGGAAAAACTGGCCACCCGCAGCGAAAAGACTGCCGCCGAACGCAAGCCATTTTACCGACTCTCCGACACCGAACGACAAATCGCGGAGGCCGTGCGCCTCAATCTGGGCATCGAAAACCCGTACCGCGCCCTGCTCTTGGCACATCATGGCAGTTGGCTCCCGCACCTGAAACAGGCCGAACGAGACACGCTGGCGGCGATTGGGCAGACCAAAAATTTCCACTCCCTCCGCGCCCAAGTGGACGAAACGCTCGACCGGTACGACCGTTTCACGCCGTTCATCCGGGAGGCCGTGCAAACGCCACCGCCTTTCCCGACCACTGCCACCGACCGCATTGATGCCTTGCTGACGCACCGAGTGGCCGGGCCGCTGATTTTCGTGGCGGTCATGCTCTTGGTCTTCCAAGCCATCTACGATTGGAGCGGTGTGCCGATGGATTTCATTGAAAATCAATTCAATAGCCTCTCCTCTTGGCTCAAAGCCGTGCTGCCCGACAACTGGCTCAGCGGCCTTTTGACCGACGGCGTTTGGGCCGGACTGGGCGGCATTTTGGTTTTTGTGCCGCAAATCGCCATCCTGTTTTTCCTCATCAGCATCCTCGAAGAGGTGGGCTACATGGCGCGGGTAGTGTTCATGTTCGACCGCATCATGCAACGGTTCGGGATGAACGGTCGCTCAGTCGTCTCGCTCATCAGCGGCGGGGCTTGCGCGGTGCCGGCCATCATGTCGAGCCGCACCATCGGCAACTGGCAGGAACGGCTCATCACCGTCATGGTCACGCCGTTCATCAGCTGTTCTGCGCGGATTCCGGTGTATGCTGTGCTCATCGGACTGGCGGTGCCGGACGTGCGCGTCGGTGGTTTTTTCAATTTGCAAAGTCTCGTGTTCGGTAGCATGTACGCGTTGGGCGTGTTGGTCGCGCTGGGGTCGGGTTTTTTGATGAAAAAAGTGCTCCGCACCCGCGAAGCCTCGTTTTTGGCCATCGAACTGCCCGAATATCGGATGCCACATTGGCGAAACGTATGGCTCACGCTACTCGAAAAAGTCGGTGCGTTCGTGGTCGGGGCGGGCAAAATCATCCTGATAATCAGCATCGTACTGTGGGCATTGGCAAGTTTTGGCCCCGGCGATGCCATGCAACAAGCCGCCACCGAGGCCGAAAAAATCGCCACAACCCGGCAGCTTTCAACCACGGAAACTGAGGATTTGGTCGCTGCCAGCCAGCTCGAAGCCTCGTGGGCCGGCACCCTCGGCAAGGCCATCGAACCAGCCATCCGCCCGCTGGGATACGACTGGAAAATCGGCATCGCACTCATCACATCGTTCGCGGCACGGGAAGTTTTTGTCGGCACGATGGCGACGATTTACAGCATCGGCAGCGCGGGCGAGGACGACGACTTGCTCCGCGAAAAAATGCGGACGGCCACTTTTGCCGACTCCGGTATGCCCGTTTACACCCTTGCCACCGCGCTTTCGCTGCTCGTTTTTTACGCCCTCGCCATGCAATGCATGAGCACATTGGCCGTCGTCAAGCGCGAAACGGGCAGCTGGAAATGGGCACTTTTGCAGTTCGTTTTTATGAGTTTGCTGGCTTATTTGGGCGCGTGGGGCGTGTACGTTTTGTTTTCGTGAAGCTCATTGCCCGCCGCCCGCCGCCACCTTCTTCTGGATTTCGCGGATGAACGTCTCGCGCCGTTGTAGCACCGCGCGGTTTTTGGCAAGCTCGTCCGGCGTTTTTGCGCCCACGATGGTGTCCACAGCGTTGGCGTATTCGAGTGAGCGGGCGTAATCGCCGAGCTGGAAATAGGCATACGACAAATTGAACTTGCCCTCGTCGTACTTCGGGTTGATTTCCAGCGTCTTTTCGTACAGTTTGATGGCCGCCGGGATGTCCTTGTTTTGCACCAACGCCGAAGCGTAATTGTTGATGACCTGAAAACTCCAGGGGTTCAGGCGGTATGCATCCGCGAAGGCGGACACCGATTTCTCGTAATTTTTCATGCTGTAATGTGCCACGCCCGCGTACCACGAGGCGGGCAAAGCCACGTCGTTCATCTCGTAAAATGCGTTTGAGGCCAGCGCGGATTCACGCAGCGCGGTCGGCCATTGGCTGGCAAGGTGGGCCGCCATAGTCTTGACCATGTGCTGCTCGCCACGCACCCGGTTCCAACCAATCAACACATTGAAAATCAGGCCCGTAGCCAAAAATGTCATGCCCGCCAGAAACAGTTTTTGGGTCGGTAAGCCCGGCAATTTTGCCCAAAAATCGCGGCTCAAAAATGCCAGCCACGCAAAAAACAGAGCCAGCACAACCTGCATTTCCACGCGCTCTCGCGGAAAATCGAAGTATTGGATGATGCAGTAGCCGAGCAGCCCGACGAGCAAGACCAGCGCGTCGTGCCGCCTGTGGGGGTCGGTCGTTTTTCGCAAAACCCAAAACCCAGTGCCTGCCGCCACCGCGAAAAGCAGGATGAAAAGCCCTGCGCCGACCAACCCCAGTTCGGCGCGGATTTCCAAATAATCGTTGTGGACGCGGGTGAAAATGATGCCTTTTTCCTGCAAACGGTACGCGCCCTGAATGCTCTTGGACGGGAACCAAAGTTTCCAACTGCCATTGCCCACGCCCCAAATCGGGTGGTCGGCACAGAGCAAGTCGGTTTTGTACCACACGAAACGGCGTTCGTTGGCCGACGCGCTTTCGAGGTAGGTCATCGGGTTGAGGCGTTCGGCAAGGCTTGTGCCCCGGCCCTTCACGGCCACCAAAGCCGCCAGCAGGCCAATGGCCAACAGGCCGCCGGGCAGTATTTTTTTGAAAAAAAGCGGTCGGAATTTCGGCTCAACCATCGCCCTGACAGGAAAATAAACCAATGCCCCTGCCGCCACCGCGAGATAAACCGTGCGGGTTTGCAACAGCAAAATCAACCCCAGCAGCAGCACAGCCAGTAGCCAGAACAACCACTTCTTGCCAAACTCCCGGAACAGCAACACATTGAAAATCAGGAGGAAAAACAGGAAATCGGTCGCCAAGCCCTTGTTGCCGAACACGCCTTTTGCGTAGTCGTAAAGTTGGTCGTTGTTTAGCCCAACTTTTGAGACGGCCTGCCCCAGCTGCACCAACAGAATGCCCACAACCACTAAAGTCAGCACGGGCAGGATGACCGCCAGCGTGCGCCGCACCATGCTTTCGTCGCGGTGCAACGCCTGCCGGAACAGCCAATAAACCGCAAAACCGAGCAGTACTTTTTGGGTGAAAAACACGGCTTCCGACCAGTTGAACGCCCACCCAATGGAAGCGGCGTTGAGGCCATACCAGACCAAAAACAGCAGGTCAAATCCATGTAGCCGGAAGTCGCCGTTAGCTCGTAAGTCTTTGAAAACCAACACGATGCTCGCCAACAGGCCAAGCGACAAAAACAAAAAACGCGGCGCGAGCGACAAATCGAGGCAGCCCGGCCAGATGAATAGCGAGTTGGCGAAAACTGTCAGCCACAAAAAAATACGCCATCCGTTGAGGCCGTCGGCGGCGGGTTCAACGGATGGCGTGGTAGGCTTGGGCGTGTGGATTTTTTGCTTGCTCATCTGGTCGGCGATTTGCTGCGGGCGGTTGAAATTGCCCGGTTTCGATGGCAGCAAAAGTAGATTTGCAGTGGTTCAATTCCGCAGCGGCTTACCGTTTTTCAGCATGAACGAGCTGTTTTGCTCGCCGCAAAACGGCCTGAACGCACGCCAACTTAGGCGTTCTGGGCAACGCGCCGCTCAAACTCGTTTTTCGTCAGATTCATCTGGCAGACGTTCCCGTTCACGCTCACTTCGGCAAAGCCATTTTTGGACAGAACTTTCGCGGAGGCCGGATTTTCCACATGGCAAGTGGCGAAAATCAAGTTCAAGCCCAGTTTTTCAAAGCCAAATCGCGCGACCGCTGCGACGGCCTCCGAGGCAATGCCCATGTTCCAAAACGGCTCGCCTATCCAATAGCCGAGCTGCGCCACATCCTTTGAGCCGACGAAATGCAGGCCGATTTCTCCTATCAGTTCGTCTCGTTCTTTCGACACGATGGCCCAAACCACCCGCGCCTTGTTTTTGAAACCCTGCACGACGTAACTGATACGGAACACAGCGTCCGGCTCTTGGTACGGGTACGGGATGTTGAGGACGAACTGGGCAATTTTCGGGTTATTGGCGTAGCGCAAAAGCGCGGGAACGTCCTCGATTTCGATTTTCCGTAGGCGCAGGCGCGGGGCAAAGAGATTGGGAAACGACTCCATTTTTATCCAGAAATCATGGCGTTGAAAGTTTGCTTGGGGCGAAATCAATTCCGCAGCGGCTTCCCATTTTCCAGCATGAACTGGATGCGTTCCAGCGTCTTTTGCTCGCCGCAGAGACTCAAAAACGCCTCGCGCTCGATGTCCAAAAGATACTGCTCGGACACTTGTTGCTGGCTGGTCAAGTCTCCGCCGCAAAGCACCCACGCCACTTTTTGTGCGATTTTGATGTCGTGTTCCGAGGCGTAATTGCCCAACTTCAGCGAATGCGCGGCCACGTACAAGGCTCCCAAGCCCGTCCGACCCAGCACGTTGATGTCGCGGCGCGGAATCGGTTTCACATAATTTTCCGAGAGGGCCAGCACCTCTTTTTTGGCTTCTGAAATGTTGCGAGCGAGATTCGGCACTACACGGTCTTTTTGGGGAAGCAAATAGCCAAAGTTGAATGCTTCGTGCGCTGAGGTCGCTACTTGCGCGGTTGCAATAGCCTTGAATTTGTCAATCAGACGCGGGATTTGCACGTCGCCCTCGCGGCTGATTTCGTCCGAAAGCCGCACGGCAAACTCCTTCGTGCCGCCGCCGCCGGGGATGAGGCCAACGCCCACTTCGACGAGGCCGATATAACTTTCTGCGGCGCAAATCGCTGCATCACAGTGCATTATGGTCTCGCAGCCGCCGCCAAAAACGTAGCCCTGCGTGGCGGCCACGACCGGAATGGCCGAGTAGCGGCAGCGCATCGTGGTCTGCTGGAAGAGGTTGACGGCCATGTTCAGTTCGTCCCACTCTTGTTGGTAGGCGAGCATGGCAATCATCATCAGGTTCGCGCCGACGGTGAAATTCTGGGCGTTGTTGCCAATGACCAGCCCTCGCCAACCTTGCTCCTCTGCAATCTGAATCGAATCGTTGATGCCGCGCAGGATGCCCTCGCCGATGGCGTTCATTTTCGAGTGGAATTCGAGGCAAAGCACCCCGTCGCCGATGTCGTGCAGCGTGACCTCCGCGTTTTGATACACGGGTTTTTGCGCCCGGTAATTGTCCAAAATGATGAACGCATCGCCGCCCGGCATGGGGTCGTAATTTTTGGATAATGGGTTGTAAACCAGCCGTTTGCCACCTTCGGTTTTGTAAAAATTCGTGTGCCCGGCGGCCAGCATTTCCTTCACCCACGCGCCGATTTTTTCGCCAGCAGCCTCGGCGCGTTCCACGCCTTCGGCCACGCCGACCAAATCCCAGTACTCGAACGGGCCTTTTTCCCACGCGAAACCGGCGCGCAGTGCGTCGTCAATGGCATAAACGGTGTCCGAAATTTCGGGCAAACGGTTCGAGACGTAGGCGAACAGTGAGAGGAACGAGCGTTGCAGCAATTGCGCCCCTTTGTCGTCGCCTTTGAAAATCGCTTTCATGCGGCGCGGCAATTCCTCGATTTGTTTGAGCGTGTCGAGGATGGGAAGTTTTTCTTTTGCAGATGCTTGATATTCAAGCGTTTGCAGGTTGAGCGCAAGAATGACGGGCTTGCCTTTAGCATCCTTCTCGCCCGTTTTTTTGTAAAAACCTTGCCCCGATTTGTTGCCGAAAAACTTGTTGTCCACCAAAAAATTGAGGAACGCGGGCACCTCCATTTTCGAGATTTGCTCGTCGTCGGGGCAGTTTTGTTTCATGCCGTTGATGACGTGCAGCGCAGTGTCCATGCCCACGAGGTCGGCCAGCCGGAACGTGCCAGTGCCGGGGCGACCGATGGGCTTGCCCGTCAGCGTGTCGGCAGTGGAGATGTCGAGGCCGAGTTCGGCGGTCAGTTGGAAGATTTTTGCCATCGCAAAAACGCCCACGCGGTTGGCGATGAAGGCCGGGGTGTCCTTGCAGAGCACGGTTTGTTTGCCCAAAAACACGTCGCCGAAGTGCATGAAAAAATCCACCACCGCCGGGTCGGTGTCGGGCGTGGGGATGATTTCGAGCAGGCGCATGTAGCGCACGGGGTTGAAAAAATGTGTGCCGCAAAAATGGCGGCGGAAGTCGTCGCTGCGGCCTTCGGCCATGAGGTGAATCGGAATCCCAGATGTGTTCGACGTGACCAACGAGCCTTTGGCGCGGTGTTTCTCGACTTTCTCGAACACCTGTTTTTTGATGTCGAGCCGCTCGACGACGACCTCGACAATCCAATCGCAGTCCTTGATTTTCGGGAAATCGTCCTCAAAATTCCCGACCGTGATGCGTCCGGCGAATTTGTTGTCGAAAAACGGCGCGGGCTTGGCTTTGAGCGCGGCGGCGAGCGAGTCGGCGGCGATTTTGTTGCGGCGTGCAGCCGCTCCGCCTCCCCCCTCTGGGGGGCTGGGGGGGACAATGTCGAGCATCAAAACTTCAAGGCCGCAGCCAGCGAGGTGGGCTGCGATGCCGGTTCCCATGAGGCCGGAACCGAGGACGGCGACTTTGCGGATGTGCTTGTGGAGCATGGCGAAAGGATATGTTTTCGGCGAAAATTTGCCCGGCGAAGGTAGATGTTTCGGTGCGGGAAAAAATCTGCCAACTGCGCTGAAGGCAAACTTTTTGGGCGAGGCTCGCGCCTCACCTGCGCTGTTTGAAAGCCATGATGTCTAATTTTTCGGGGCAAAAATCCATGTCCACTGGGTCGTTGGAAGCGATGACGACCGTGCGGTTGGGGCCGGAAAAACGCTCCACCAAATTTTTGTACCAATCAACGGCGCGGAGGTCGAGGTTGGTCGTCGGCTCGTCGAGCAGCAGGACGGGCGTGTCGGAGCAGGCGGCCAGCGCGAGCTTGACGCGCTGTTTCATGCCGGACGAAAAAAAACGCAGCTCCTTCGATCGGGCGCGGGGCAGGTCGAGCAGCGCGTGGAGGTCGTCGGGCGAAAGGCCGGGCAACAAGGGTTTGAGCCGCGTGTGGAACTCGATGGCCTCGGCGAGGGTCAGTTCTTCGATGAGCTCGATGTACGGCGCGGCGTAGCTGACGTGCCGGTAGATGTGGTCGGGGTCGGTGGTTTTGCCGTCGGCGACAAAACCGATTTTCCCGCTCGACGGTGAGCTGTGGCCGCTCAAAACTTTCATCAGGGTTGATTTTCCCGAACCATTGGGGCCGAGGATGGCCGTGCGTGTACCGGGCCGGAAGGTATGCGCCAGCCCCCTGAAAATCCATTCGAGGCGGAAGCGTTTGCCGAGGTCGGTGAGTTCTATTTGCATTCGGGCGAAGGATGGTTGGCGGGCGGCAAAGTTGAAAAAAAGCCCCGAAGCGCGGGCATTTCGCACTGGCTCAAAGCCAGCGTAGCAGCCATTCGCGTTCGGTGAGCGTGTCTTCTTTGGCGATGGCGGCGCGGAGTTTTTCGGTGTCGGCTTTGTTCAAAAAGTTGAGGTTCAGCAGTTTATCGGTGAATCGGATGATGTTCAGGTAGTTCGTCCGGTGGTACCCGATAACCCGCTTGCGGTGGATGTAATTCCGCATCGCGTCGAGGTGGGATTGCAACAAGTCGCGCTCGTCGAGCTCGTACCAAGTTTTCAGCAGCAGGGTTTTGGCGGCAAGGTTGAGCAGCGGGTCGCGGTAGTTGGCTTTTTGGAGGAGGGTCAGCACCGCGTCGAAGTTGCGGCGGGCGTATTCGAGCCGGGCAAGGTTGAAGCTGAACGAACTTTCGCGGTACTGCCGCGAGAGGTAGGTGCGGTACTCGTGGATGAACCCGCTGGCCCAGTCGAGCTCCTCGGATTGCAGCGCGGCGGCCACGATGTTGTGGTAGGCAAAGCGCGAGAGCTCGCCGTTTTCGAGCAGGTAGCCATTGGCAAGGCCGGTCTTGTAAAGGTCGAACGCTTCGCGGAACCACGTTTTTTCGCCCGCGTTCAGCCGCCGGATGCAATAGTTGACGGCCATCAGGTACGGGGTCCTGATTTCATCGGCGGGGAATCGCTGGCCGTGTTCGAGCAGCAGGTGCTTGAATTTTTGGAAATGCGCCACCTCGTCCGGCTCGCGCAACATCCGCAGGCAATGCAGGTACACGGCGATGGCAGGCACTTCGAGCCAGCCTTTTTTTTCTGCCAAAGCAAGCAACGTTTCCTCGATATCCGGTTGATAATCAGCGTGATAGACCGTGCTGTGCGAAAGTAGCAAGCAGGCGTGGCTCAACTTGCGGGACAGGTATTCGATGTCCAGATGGTCTGCCAATCGGTGCAGTCGGTCGGCTGCAGTGGGGTCGTCGGTCGAGGCCAACCGGTGTTCCTCCCATTGCAGTTGGTGGCGGGTGCGGTGGTAATTGGCATCGCGGAGCGGCTGTTTTTCGAGGGTGTTTTCGAGGTCGCGGCGGGTGCGCTGGAACGCCTGCCCCAAGCCACGCCGCCGGTAGCCCGCTACCAAGTGCATCTCCACGTTGATTTTGTCGGTCGTGAACTCCTTGATGGCGATGTACTGCTCCACCAATTTGTGCAGGTAGCTCATCAGCAGGCGGTTTTCCTGAGGGTCGAAGGGCTTGCCTGCGGTGGCCCTGCGGTGTGCCGTTTCTTTGTCGAGCGCGGTTTTTTCGTCGGTCAAAAACTCGAACAACCTTACCAAGTCCTCGCGCTGGTTGAAGAACGGCGAGGTCAAAAACTTGCGCAGCTCCCGGATTTCGAGCGGGCTGAACGAGCGAATGAGTTGGGCAAGGGTGCTTTTTTCCATGCGGCCAATGTCGGGAAGCAAATTTGCTTTCTACGAAAAAATATTTTTTACTATTGAAAATCAATGAGATAAAAAATAATCAGTCTGTTTAAGACTCTACAAACCGCTTTTTTTGATTTTGGCTGCGGGAGCGGCTCGCGGCACATTTGTACTGTCAAAGAAGCTTCGCTGCCGTGTGCCCCCGACGCGGCTTTTTGAATCCAACTTTTCCTTCGTTCAAAAACACAAATTGTTATCCGATGAACAGAACTTTTCCAAATCCGAGGAACTCCACGAACCGATTTTCCCCAAAAAACCGGCTTTTAATCCTTTTGCTCACATTTCTGGGCGGCTTCAAATTGGCCGCGCAGGATTGCACCAACGACACGCAGCCGCCGATTGCTGTTTGCCAAAGTGAGTTGTTCGTGTCGTTGACGGTGGCTGGCGATGCCGAAATCGAGGCCGATATTTTTGATTTGGCATCAAGCGACAACTGTGGCATTGCCTCGCTGTTGGCCAAGCGCAGCGTTGATGGCACTTGCGACGACGATGCGATGCCTGACCCGTTCGCGCCGACGGTCAAATTTTGCTGCAACGACATCGGCTCGGCTGTCGAGGTGACCCTGCGGGTGCAGGACACGGCGGGCAATTTCACGGACTGTTTCCTCCCGGTTATGGTCGAGGATAAAATCAAACCCGTCTGTGCCCCGCCCGCAAACGTCACAGTGGATTGCACCGATTTTGATGCCACGCTGGCCACCTATGGCGATGTGCAAACGTCGGATAACTGCGCGGTGGATTCGGTGGACGTATCGGTGGACAACAGTCAGTTCAACGACATCTGCACCAGCGGCATCGTCACCCGGACATTCAAAGTGTACGACGCTTCGGGCAACAGCAGCCAATGCACCCAACGGATTACGCTCGGCTATGTGCAGAGCTACTATATCCGCTTCCCGAATGATACAACTTTGACGTTTGCTGGTCAAGGGAATTATGGCGAGCCTCTTTTGACAGAGGTTGATTGCGAGATACCTGGCATATCGTACTCCGACCAAATTTTCACCATCGTGCAGGACGCAGCGTTCAAAATCGAGCGGTTATGGACCATCATCAATTGGTGTACCTATAATGCCGATTTGCCTTGTATTTATGTGGATAACCCCAACCCAAGCGCACTACCCTACGCAATCGAAAACCAACTGGGGCCAACCATCTCGCCCAACGGCACTTCCGGCATCTGGGCACCCACGCAGACGGCCTTGGTTCCGGGCGGCCCTATCAAAAACTACGCAGACTATTGGGTGGCCGATGCCAATTGCTACCAATACAAACAGGTCATCAAAGTCTTGAACGAAAACCCCGGCCTCGTGCAAGGCACCGTCTTTTCCGACACACTCGCCAACTGCCAAGCCGATGCGGGCGAACCCGCACTCGCTGGCTGGCAGGTGAAAATCACGGGCCTGACGACTGGCTTTGTGTACAAAACGACCACCGATGCCAACGGGTTTTATTCCCAAAACATCTTCGGCAACGACACCATCGTGGAGGTCACGCTCGCCGCCCCGACCAACTTCGGGCAAGGTTGCCAAACCACCTATTCCGTCAACCTTGCCAGTGGCCAACCCGCCACGCTCGACCTTCCGGTACACCTCGAAACTGGCTGCCCGCTGATGACGGTGGACATTGCCGCCCCGCAAATGCGCCGCTGTTTCAACAATTCCTATTCCGTCAATTACACCAACCTCAGCGCGCAAACCATTGACAATGTGCGTATTGAAGTCCAACTCGACCCCGACCAGACCTACATCAGCAGCACACAGGCGGCCACCGCGCTTGGCGGAAACCTGTTCTCGTTCGACATCGGCACGCTCGCTGCCGGGCAAGGCGGCAACTTCCATGTCTATTTCAACCTTAGCTGCGACGCGCCGCTCGGTGCCACGCATTGCGCCGAGGCGCACATCTACCCCGACTCGCTTTGCGCCGAAGGCAACAACTGGAAAGGCTCCAACATCGAGGCCGAAGTGCTGTGCGACCAGGATTCGGTGCGCTTTTTCCTCAAAAACACCGGCCCCGGAGCCATGCCCAACACCCTGGAATATGTCGTGGTCGAGGATGTCATCATGTATCGCCAAGGCAGTTTCCAACTCGGTGTCGGCCAAACGCTGACGCTGGATGCCATGCCCGCCAAAGGCTCCACTTGGCGGCTCGAAAGCCCGCAGCAGCCCGGCCACCCGTTCGGCGGTTTGGCGGCCAGCGCGCTCGAAGGTTGCGGCGGCATCAACACGCAGGGCTTGGTCACGATGCTCCCGCTGGACGCGCCCAACCCGTTCGAAGCCATTGATTGTCAGCAAAATAGAGGCTCCTATGACCCGAACGACAAACAGGCCGAGCCGTCAGGTTTTGGTGCCCAACACCTCATCGCCAAAAACACTGACATCGAATACCGCATCCGTTTCCAGAATACGGGCACCGACACGGCCTTCCGCGTGGTGATTCTCGACACGCTTTCCGCGCACTTGGATGCGGCCTCCGTGCGCCCCGGTGCGGCCAGCCATGCCTACGATTTTGCACTGCTCGATGGCAACGTGCTGCGTTTCACCTTTGACAACATCCTGCTCCCCGATAGCAACGTGAACGAAGCGGCCTCGCACGGCTTCGTCTCTTTCCGCACCAAGCAACGTTGGGACAACCCGGACGGCACTTTCATCAATGGCCGCGCTGCGATTTATTTCGATTTCAACGAGCCGGTCATCACGAACGAGGTTTTCCACACGGTGGGCACGGGCTTCGTCGTGTCGGCGGTGCAGGACGGATTTTCGAGCGAAAAACTGCACGTTTACCCCAACCCGTCCAACGGCGCGATGTGGTTCGATTTGCCTGATGACGGCTTCATCGGCAAGTTTCGCCTGACCGACGTTTCGGGCAAAACGCTCCGCACGGCCCAAGTTTCGGGCAAGCAATTCCGTTTCGATGCCGCTGGGCTGCGGGCTGGGACTTATTTCTATGTCATTGAAAAACAGGGCGTTGCGACCTATTCTGGCAAAATATCGGTCAGCTATTGATTGCCTGCCCCGCCAGCGCACAGCAGCGAGCGGAGTAGTCATTTACCCACAAATCGAATGTGAACAACAAGCCCTCGGCCTCGGCCGGGGGCTTGCTTTTTGGGAGGGGTTCAATCCACCGTCAGGTACGGCTTCACTTTTTCGAGCCAAGCCGCGTCCTTGAACGCCCCGATGCGGGCCAAGTCGTTGACCGACCGGAACTGCCCGTGCTGCGCCCGGTAGCTCAAAATTAGGGTCGCTTGGCGTTTGTCGAAGTACGGATGGGCAGCCAGTTCGTCGGCAGTGGCGGTGTTCAGGTTGATTTTTCGGAACACGGGCGTGCCCATTTCGAGCATGGTTTTGATTTCCTGAAACACGCTGTCGGGCAGCCCGCGTGATTCGCTGACCTGCGCGACGGAGGCAAAACCGCCCAGTTTTTCGCGGAAATAGACGATTTTTTGTGCCCGCGCCGTGCCGATGCCGGGCAGCTGCTGCCAATCCTCGGCTGTCGAACGATTGATGTCGAGCCGATTTTTGGCCTGTTTGGGGGGTGCGGGCTGGCTGCCGTACATGGCTGGTTGGGGCGGCTGCGGAGCAGCGGGCGCGGCGATTTCGATGAACGGTTCGAGCCGCAGGTAGTCGGCCTCGGCGAGCAGGTACAGTTTTCGGAAGTCCGATTTTTGACGGAAAACGCCGCCTTTTGCCCGGTAATTTTCGATGCTTTGGGCGGTGCGCTCCGAGAGGCCCAACCGGATGAAGTCTGCGGTGGTCGCGGTGTTTGGGTCGAACGGGAAGTTTTGGGCAGGGCGCGGCGCGGCTTGGTCGGCAGCGGTCGGGTTTTCGGGCCGGGCGATTTCGATGAAATCGCGGAGGCGTTCAAAATCGGCAGCCGAGCGGGTGTAGATTTTGTGGACATCGTCCGGCGCATCGAACCGCCCGCCGTGCTCCCGGTAGTTTAGGATGGCATTTGCGACGCGCTCCGGGAGGCCCAGCCGCACGAATTCGTCAAAAGTGGCGGTGTTCGGGTCGAACTTGAACAGTTGGGTTTTTCCTTCGGCCAGCCCCTCGCCCGGTTGTGTTTGCCCGATGGCTTCGCGCAGGGCGGCGACTTCTTGCCGTATTTCCGAAAAATCGGTGCTGGTTTCGGGCCGGAGCAGGCGGCCAACTGCCGGCGCAAGGAAAACCGCGACGCAAACGAGGGCCAGCGCGGCGGCGGCGTTGCGTTCCCCGCGATTGAATTCGAGGTACGGGAGGGGGCGTTTTTTCATGGGTAGGTTGGTTGGTGAAACGTCTCGCCGCTGGGTCAGTACGCGCTGGCGAACTGCCGCAAAAAGCGCACGTCGTTCTCGAAAAGCATCCGAATATCGGGGATGTTGAACAGGCGCAAGGCCTGCCGCTCGATGCCCATGCCGAACGCAAAACCGGAATATTCCGTCGGGTCAATGCCGCAGTTTTCGAGCACTTGCGGGTCAACCATGCCGCAGCCGAGGATTTCGAGCCAGCCCGTGCCCTTGGTCAGGCGGGCGTTTTCCTCCGTGTCGGTGCCGAGCCACACATCCATTTCCGCGCTGGGTTCTGTGAACGGGAAAAACGAGGGGCGCAGCCGGATTTTGGTAGCCCCGAACATCTCCGCTGCGAAGTGGTACAGCACTTTTTTCATGTCTGCGAACGACACACCTTTGTCCACGTACAGCCCTTCGACTTGGTGGAATTGCGCGTGGCTCCGCGCCGAAATGGTCTCGTTGCGGTACACCCGCCCCGGTGCGATGATGCGGATGGGCGGTTTTCGGCTCGTCATCACCCGCGATTGCACGGGGCTGGTGTGCGTGCGGAGCAGGATGCCGGGCGCGTCGGTGATGTAAAACGTGTCCTGCATGTCCCGCGCCGGGTGGTCTTCCGGCGTGTTCATCGAGGTGAAATTGAACCAATCCGTCTCGATTTCGGGGCCGTCGGCCACGACGAAGCCTATTTTTTCAAAAATCTCCACGATGCGGTTCATCGTGATGGCAATCGGGTGGCGCGAGCCGAGCGGCAGGGGTTCGCCCGGCGCGGTCAGGTCGAGTTGGCCGACGGCAGCCGATTCGGCTGCGGCCTCGAATGCCTCGCGCAGCTGTCGCACTTTTTCGGTGGCGGCGTTTTTCAAGGCATTGACCAGCTGGCCGAACTCGCGTTTTTGGTCGCCGGGTACGTTGCGGATTTCGGCCATGAAGCCGTCCACCACGCCCTTCACCGTACCGGAGCCGAGGTATTGGATGCGGAAATTTTCGAGTGCCTCCGGCGTGGCCGGGCTGGTGGTTTCGACGGCGGCGATGGCCTGCCGGACTTGTTCAAACAGTTCCATTTCAGATAGCGGTCAATTGTGAGTTGTGAACGGTCAGGTGGTTAAAACCGACGAATTGGGCAAAGTCGGCGGCCATGTTGAGCGGCAAAAGTAGCAGTTTCCATTTGGAAAAAGCCGCCCGCACCGCCCGCGCTTGCCAAACCTTTTGTTTTAACTTCCCTTCTTTTTCAAACATCGGAAAACTACCTTTGCCCGCTTTCCCAAAAATGATTTCTCCCGAACATGGCAAAGGCAAAAACACAAGTCGCCCCGTCAAATCAACAAATCACCGAATCACCAAATCACCAGCAATTCATCGAGGTCGTCGGTGCCCGCGTCCACAATTTGAAAAACGTGGATGTCCGCATCCCGCGCAACCAGCTGGTGGTCGTCACGGGTGTGTCCGGCTCCGGCAAGTCCAGTTTGGCGTTCGACACGATTTATGCCGAAGGCCAGCGGCGGTTCATGGAAACGCTTTCGAGCTACGCCCGGCAGTTCATCGGAGACATGGAACGCCCCGATGTGGAGCAAATCAACGGCCTTTCGCCCGTCATTTCCATTGAACAAAAAACCACTGGCCGCAACCCGCGCTCCACCGTCGGCACGGTGACGGAAGTGTATGATTTTCTGCGACTTATGTTCGCTCGTGCAGGCGAGGCGCACTCCTACGTCACCGGGAAAAAGATGGTGAAATACACCGAGGAGCAGATTTTGGCGAGCATCGCCGAGCGGTTTTCGGGCCGCAAAATCGCACTGCTCGCGCCGGTCGTCCGTTCGCGCAAAGGCCATTACCGCGAGCTGTTCGAGCAAGTCCGCAAGCAAGGCTACACTAAAATCCGGGTGGACGGCGACATCCTCGACATCACGCCGGGGATGCAACTCGACCGCTACAAAATCCACGACATCGAAATCGTCGTTGACCGTCTCAAAGTCGGCGACGACCGAGGCGAACGGCTGGCCGAGGGCGTGAAAATCGCCATGCGGCTGGGCGATGGGTTGATGCAAATCCTTGATTTAGAAGAGGGTGCGCTGGCAAACTTTTCGCGCAACCTCATGTGCGAAGACAGCGGCATCAGCTACGACGAGCCGTCGCCGAACACGTTTTCGTTCAACTCGCCCTACGGGATGTGCCCACACTGCAAGGGCTTGGGCGAAATTTCGGAGGTTGACATGGCGCGGGTCATCCCAGATAACACAAAGAGTATCAACGAAGTAGGCATCGTGCCGTTCGGCGAGGTGCGCGAAAACTTCAACTTCCGCCAGCTGCGCGCTATTGCCAAAAAGTACGGTTTTGCGTTTTCGACACCCGTCAAGGATATCCCGGCAGAGGCCATGCAGGTCATCTTGCACGGCGGCGACGAGACGTTCAAAGTGGATTCTGGCGCGGGCGCGGGCGAGGACGAATGGTGGAATTACAGCCTCGCTGCCGAAGGCTTAGTGAACATGTTAAAGCGCTGGTACACAGACACTTCGAGTGAAAAAATCCGGCAATGGGCCGAAGATTTCATCACCATTGCCACCTGCCCGGAGTGTGCCGGGACGCGCCTAAAAAAGGAAAGCCTGTGGTTCAAAATTGGCGGGTTCAACATCGCCGAACTGGCCCAGATGGACTTGACCGCGCTCAGCCAAACGCTGGAAAACATTGACCCCGAAATGACTGAACGTCAGCGTGTTATCGCCAAAGACGTGCTGAAAGAAATCCGTTTTCGCCTCAAATTTTTGCTGCAAGTCGGCCTTGACTACCTCGCGCTCGACCGCCCGGCACGGACGCTCAGCGGCGGCGAAAGCCAGCGCATCCGACTCGCCACGCAAATCGGCTCGCAGCTCACGGGTATCACCTACATTTTGGATGAGCCTTCGATTGGCTTGCATCAGCGTGATAATCAACGACTTATCGAGGCTTTGAAAAACCTGCGCGACATCGGCAACACCGTCCTCGTGGTCGAGCACGACAAAGACATCATGCTCGAAAGCGACTACCTCATTGACCTCGGCCCCGGCGCGGGCAAGCACGGCGGCCAAATCGTGGACATCGGTATCCCGTCGGAATTCATTAAAAATCAAACGATTACATCGGATTACTTGGCAGGCCGAGCAAAACTTGAAGTGCCCAAATCGCGCCGACCGGGCAACGGCAAGGAGTTGGTTTTGACAGGCTGCACGGGTCACAACTTGAAAAACGTCACCTTGAAATTGCCGCTCGGCACATTCATCTGCGTGACTGGCGTGAGCGGTTCGGGCAAATCCTCGCTCATCAACGAGACGCTGTGGCCCATTTTGCAACAGCATTTTTACAGCAGCCTGAAGCGGCCATTGAAGTATGAAAAAGTGGAGGGTTTGGAGCATTTGGACAAGGTCATCGAGATTGACCAAAGCCCCATCGGGCGCACACCGCGCTCAAATCCAGCGACTTATACCAATGTCTTTGGCGATATCCGAAAACTTTTTGCCGAAACGCCGGAGGCCAAAATCAGGGGCTATCAAGCCGGGCGCTTTTCGTTCAACGTGAAGGGCGGTCGCTGCGAAGTCTGCGAAGGTGGCGGCATGAAAGTCATCGAGATGAATTTTTTGCCCGACGTGGCCGTGCCCTGCGACCGCTGCATGGGCCGCCGATACAACCGCGAGACGCTCGAAGTGCTGTACAAAGGCAAGAGTATCAGTGAGATATTGGACATGACGATTGACGAGGCGGTGGAGTTTTTCCAGCCTGTGCCGAGCATTTTCCGCAAAATCAAGACGCTGCAAGACGTGGGCCTCGGCTACGTCACGCTCGGCCAGCAGGCCACCACGCTCAGCGGCGGCGAGGCGCAGCGCGTCAAACTGGCCGAAGAACTCTCGAAAAAAGACACCGGGCGCACCATATATATACTGGACGAACCGACCACCGGCCTGCATTTCGAGGACATCCGCCAGCTGCTCTCCGTGCTCAACCGCCTCGTGGAAAAAGGCAACACCGTCATCGTCATCGAGCACAACTTGGACGTGGTGAAAATGGCCGACCACATCATTGACATCGGCCCGGAGGGCGGCTCTCGCGGCGGGCAAATCGTGTGCACCGGTACACCAGAGGACGTGGCAAAAGTAGAGGCGAGCTGGACGGGGCGGTTTTTGCGGGCGGAACTGGCTGCGTGACGGAGGCAAAAAGAGGGCGAAAAGGCCGCCCCCGCATCGGTGCAACCTTAGCTTGCTTTCCAATGTTCCATCGCCCGGCAGCCAAAAGGCTATTTTTGCCGCACTTTTTCAATCAATTGCATGACAAACGAGTACCAGACCATCCAAGCCAACGCCGACGACCCGACCGCCGTCTCCCGGAAAAAAGACCACATCGAACTGGCGTTCCGCAGCCGCGTGGCGGCGGACTCGCTGGACGGGCGTTTTTTCTACGAACCCATGTTGGCCGCGCACCCCAAGCCGGGCAGCCTGCCGCCCACGCCGTTCGCTGGGAAAAGCCTCCGCACCCCGCTTTGGGTGAGCAGCATGACCGGCGGCACGGAATTGGCGCGGGTCATCAACCGCAATTTGGCGCGGGCCTGTGCCGAGTTCGGCATGGGCATGGGGCTGGGTTCGTGCCGCCAACTGCTGTTCTCGGACGAGCATCTGGCCGATTTTGATGTGCGCGATTTGCTTGGCGCGGAGCCGCTTTTTGCCAACCTCGGTGTGGCGCAAGTGGAGCGTTTGTTGGAAAAAAACGAGTTGTGGCGCATTTCCGCGCTCGTGGAAAAATTGCGGGCCGATGGCCTCATTGTCCACGTCAATCCGCTGCAAGAGGCCATGCAACCCGAAGGCGACGAATTCCAAAACCCGCCGCTCGACACCATGCGCCGCTTGTTGGATGCTGTGGATATCCCGTTGATTGTCAAAGAAGTAGGGCAGGGTTTTGGCCCCGTAAGTTTGCGTGTGCTGCTGCAGTTGCCGCTCGCGGGCATCGAATTTGCCGCTGCCGGCGGCACCAATTTTGCGCGGCTCGAACTGCTCCGCAGCGACCCGCGCCGACAGGAGGTTTTTGAAAAAGTGGCCGCCGTCGGGCATACGGCTGCGGAGATGATGGGCTGGCTGCCGAGCCTTGTGGCCGAGTTGGGCGAGCAGTGTTTGGTCAAAAATCTCATCGCCTCCGGGGGGGTGCGCGATTTTCTGGACGGCTATTTCCTGCTCCAAAAATCGCCGCTGCCGACGGTGTACGGCCAAGCATCGGGCTTCCTGAAACACGCGCAGGGCGACTACGAGGATTTGCAACAATTCGTGGCCGCCCAAGTGCGCGGGCTGGAACTGGCGTTCGCATTTTTGCGGGTGCGATGAACAACCAATATACCAAACCATGCTCGAACAATACCCTTCGCCCGACGGCCAATTCGTCCTGAACCTTTCCTGCAACGAGGTGCGGATGTCGCATTGGATTTGCTCGCCCAAGCTGGTCGAAGCGGCCACCGGGCGGGTGCTGTACGAAGCGGGCGGTACTTTTGACGCGAGCCAAATCAAGTGGTCGCCCGACAGCCGCGAACTGACTTTCCACCTACGCGAATACCCCGGCAGCCGCCCCGGCGTGAACGTGCGCCTGCGCTTGGCCGACGGTACGGCGACAGCCTCCGAGTTTTGAGTTTTGGGTGCCGAGTTTTGAGTTGCTATTGATACGCATCGTTCCTGCCCGGATCAACAAATCACCGAATCAACAAATCACCAATTTTTGAACTGGCCTGCCGCAATCCAACATTTCAAGACCTACCTGTTGCTCGAACGCTCGTTCAGCCAGAACACCATCGAGGCGTACCTGAACGACATCGGCAAGTTTGTCCGCTACCTCGAAATCGAGGGCTTGGACATCCCGCCGCTGAAGGCCACGCCCGACGACATGGAGCGTTTCATCCTGTGGGTCAATGAGTTAGGGTTGGCCGAAACCTCGCAGGCGCGCATGGTGGCGGGCGTGCGGGCGTTTTACCGCTTCCTGTTGCTCGAAGATTTGATTGACGACGACCCGACCGAGCTGCTCGAAAGCCCACGCATGAAACGCAAAATCCCGGAGGTGCTGACCGTGTTTGAAATCCAAGAAATGATGCGGGCTGTGGATTTGAGCACCGACCATGGCGTGCGCAACCGGGCCATGCTCGAAACCTTGTACGCCTGCGGGATGCGGGTCAGCGAGCTGGTGGATTTGCGGCTGACAAACCTGTTTTTTGATGTGGGCTTCGTCAAAGTCATCGGCAAGGGCGACAAAGAGCGCATCATCCCCATTGGCGAGGACGCGATGAAACACATCGGCCTGTATCTCGAACACGTCCGAAACCACCAGAAAAACATCCAAAAAGGCCACGAAAACTTTGTGTTCCTCAATCGGCGTGGCCAAAAACTGACCCGTATCATGGTGTTTTTGGTCGTCAAAGACATCGCGGCCCGCGCTGGCATCACCAAAAACATCAGCCCGCACACCTTCCGGCACTCCTTTGCCACGCACCTCGTCGAGGGCGGCGCAGACCTCAAGGCCATCCAAGACATGCTCGGCCACGAGAGCATCACCACGACCGAAATCTACACCCACCTCGACACGGAGTACCTCAAAGAGACGATTTACCTTTACCACCCGCGATTGAAGTGGAAAACCTGATTCTATTATATTGATAGAATTTCATGGATTGCTGGCCTCGGTCTCTATTTTTGCCCGCCTTTTTCGGGCACGACGAAAACGATTGACTCAACTCCCTGCCTTTTTCAAACAACATGACCACACCCGCACTTATCACCCTCGGCGTAGTCATCGGCGCGCTCATCCTGTTTTTGACCGAGGCTTTGTCCGTTGACATGGTGGCCCTCCTCATCATGGTCGTGCTGATTTTGACGGGTGTGGTCACGCCGCAGCAAGGTGTGGAAGGCTTCGCGCACGATGCCACTTTGACGGTCATGTTCATGTTCGCCCTTAGTGCGGCCCTGTTCAAGACCGGTGCGCTCCAAAACTTGAGCAACCGCCTCTCCGGGCTTTTTCGGACGAATTTCAACCTCGGTTTGCTGGGCTTGATGGTCGTAATCGCCTCGTTTTCAGGCTTTTTGAACAACACGCCCATCGTCGCGCTGCTCATCCCGATTTGCATCCAAATTGCCCGCTCGGCAGGTCGCACGCCCTCGAAAATCCTGATGCCGCTTTCGTTCGCTACCATCTTAGGCGGCACGGTGACGCTCATCGGCACCTCGACCAACCTCGTCGTCAGCGGGCTTTCCCAAAAATCCGGCGGGCCTGAAATCCACATGTTCGACCCCTCGCCGCTGGGCGTGATTTACTGCCTCGTCGGGTTGGTTTACATGGCTTTCGTGGGCATCCGGCTTTTGCCCGACCGGAAAAACGAGGCGGATTTGCAGAAAAAATTCGGGATGCGCGACTACCTCACCGAGCTGGAATTGCTGCCCGAAGCCCCCTCGGTGGGCAAAAAAATCCTCGAATCGGCTTTCGTCAACGACCTCGACCTCGATATTTTGGAAGTGCGACGGGGCGAGGCGCGGTTCACGCTGCCGCCGGGAGACTTTGTGTTGGCCGCCGGCGACGTTTTGAAAGTGCGTTGCGACGTGGAAAAAATCAAAAAACTGAAAGACCGCACCCGCGTCCTCGTCAAAGCCCCCGTCCGAATCGGCGACGACGACCTCAAAGGCCGCCGCTCCACGCTGGTCGAGATGGTGCTGACGGCCAACTCGCACTTCGAGGGGCAAACCATCCGCGAGCTGGACTTTCGCCATGCCTACCGTGCCGTGCCGCTCGCCTTGCGCCACCGCGACGAAATCATCCACGAAGGTTTTTACGACACCAAACTGAAGGCCGGCGACATCATCTTGGCGGAGGTTAAATCGCACTTTGTCAAGGAGTTAAAGCAAATGGAGCAGGAGCAGGAGTCGCCTTTCGTGCTGCTTTCGGAGGATACGGTGGTAGAGTTCGACCTTCGGAAGTTCGCGCTCGTGATGCTCATCATCGGTGGTGTGATTGCCGCCGCATCGTTCAACGTGGTACCGATGTTGGTGGCCGCGCTCGTGGGCGTGGCCACGCTCGTGCTCACACGCTGCATGACCATGCGCGATGTGTACGAATCCATCAGCTGGGATGTGGTTTTCCTGCTTGCCGGCACGCTCTGCCTCGGCACGGCTATGAAAAACTGTGGCCTCGACCAGACCATCGCCGATGCGCTGGTGTCCAAGTTGCACGGCCTCGGCCCGGTGGCCGTCGTGTCCGGGCTGTATTTTGTCACGATGGTCTTGACGGAAATCATGTCGAACAATGCCGCCGCAGCCCTGCTCACTCCGATTGCCGTGGCCATCGCCACGAAATTGGGCGTAAGCCCGATGCCGTTTCTGATGGCCATCATGTTCGGCGCATCGGCCAGTTTTGCCACGCCTGTCGGCTACCAGACCAACTCGATGGTCTATTCGGCGGGGCAGTACAAGTTCCTTGATTTCATGCGCGTCGGCGGCTGGCTGAACATCTTGCTCTGGGTTGTCGCCTCCATCCTGATTCCCATTTTGTACCCATTTTAAGCGTCGGGCGGTACCCGCCGCGCTGGGCTGCTGTGAAATTTCAGGCAGCGAATTGCCCGCCCCGGCTGTCTCGGCAGCTGGCGACAAACGACTGCCAATCGGCCAGCGTCGCGCCTTTCAGTACGCGCGGGATTTTGGCTTGGCCGTTGAACTTGCCTTTGCGGTGCAGCCATTCGTGAAACGCGCTATTTGGCACCAGTTCTGCCCGCACATCGTGCAGGGCATAGCGGCGTTCGCAGGCATAGTCATCGTTCAGTTTTTTCAGTTCTTCGTCCACGACGCGGATGAACACATCGGGCGCAAGTGATTGATTGTCAACGCTCACCCACCATTGATGCGCCCAACCGGAGCCTTCGCGCAGGCCGGCCACCGCGAACTCGCGCACCCCGGCCCGAAGCTTCAAATCGCTGCGGCGCACGGCCTCGTTCAAATTATCCACCGACAGATGCTCGCCGCAGACGGACAGGAACTGCTTGGTGCGGCCGTTCAGCCGGAATTCCATGCGCGGCACGTCGGTGAACGCGAGGGTGTCGCCGAGCAAATACCGCCACGCCCCGGCGCAAGTGCTGAGCACGATGGCGTAGGTTTCACCAGCGCGTATGTCTTTGATTGTCAGTGCTCTGGCGGTGTTTTTCAGGTTGCCCTCGTCGTCGAAATTGTCGGGCGTGAACGGCACGAATTCGTAAAAAATCCCGCAATCGGTCAGCAGGTGCAGGTCGCGGGAGTCCGGGCGGTTTTGGTAGGCGAAAAAGCCTTCGGAAGCCATGTAGCTGTCAATGTACGCGACCTCCTCGCCGAGCAACCGCTCGAAAGCCGGGCGGTACGGCTCAAAAAAGATGCCGCCATGCACATAGACTTTGAAATGCGGCCAGATTTGGTGGATGTGCCGCAGGCGGTGTTTTTCCAAAATGCGCTCGAAAATCAACTGTACCCACATCGGGTTGCCGACGGCGAAACCGATGTCCCAGCGCGGAGCCTCGTGCGCGATGCCCTCGATGCGGCTGTGCCAGTGCGGCAGGTCGGTGATGTGGCGACCGGGGCGATAGTAGCGTTCGAGCCAGACCGGGCGGTTTTGACCGATAATGCCACTCAAATCGCCCGTAAAATGGCGGCCTTCGGGCTTCGGAGCCGTGCAACTGCCCACCATGAGCATCTGGCGGGTGAGTTGTTTGGGCGGCAGGTTGTATTTGGAAAGGTCGAAAAACATCCGCCGCGAGCCTTTTTTCATGGCTTGAATCATGTCCGTCGTCACGGGGATGTACTTGCTGGCCGCGCCGGATGTGCCGCTGCTGAGCGCGTAAAACGGCACGATGCCCGGCCAAGCCACGTCGGGCTGGTCGTGGCGGCTGTGTTGCCACCATTTTTGGTAAAAAGCGTCGTACTCCGTGAGCGGGACGTGGCGGCGAAAGGCTCGCGCCGCATCGGGCGACCGCAAAATATCACCGAAATCGTGGTGCCGCCCGAAGGCCGTGCGCTGCGCTTTTTCGAGCAAACGCCGCAGCTGTTGCTCCTGCTCGGCTACGGGCGGGCGCAGAGGCAGGTCGGGCGTTTTACCCAAACCGATACCTTTTTGGACGATGGTGCCGAGGAGAGACATTTATAGTTTTTCGTGTGTTGTGTTTAGTGCTTCGAAGCGGTTCTCGAAACACGCGCCCCGAAACACCAAACACGAGGATCAAAGTGCTTCAAACGCCGCCATGCCGCTGGCTTCGGGCACGATTTCCTCGCGGCGGAGGGCGAAAATCTGGGGTTCGCGCTCGCGCACTTGCAGCTTGGGGCTGACGATGAAATCGGACTCGTCGTATTGGTAGGTCGTCCAGCGGCCTTCGGAATATTCGAGCGCGGTGAGGTGTTCGACCCAGTCGCCGGAGTTGAGATACATCACTTTTTGGCCGTTTTTGGCCCGCACTTCGCGCATTTGCGGGGCGTGGATGTGGCCGCAAAGCACATAGTCGTAGCCTTTTTCGGCGGCCAGTTCGATGGCGGTTTCCTCGAAATCGGAGATGTATTTGACCGCACCCTTCACTCGTTTTTTGACCTTGGCGGAAAACGACACGGGCGCGAATCCGAACAGTCGGCGCGTCCAATTGATGGTGCGGTTGATGCGGATGAGCATATCATAGCCTTCGCCGCCGAGCCGGGCCAGCCAACGGGCACGCTGGACGCTGGCATCGAACACGTCCCCGTGAAACACCCAGTGCGTCTTGCCGTCCACCGAAAACACGAGCTTGTTGCGGAGGTGGATGAGGCCGAGGTTCAGCTCGCCGAACTTGCGGAGCAGGTCGTCGTGGTTGCCGGTGAGGTAATAGACTTTGGTGCCGTTGACGGCCATCTTCAGCAGCCGCCGCACCACCTCCATGTGCTCCTTCGGGAAGTAGCTCTTTTTGAAATACCAGATGTCAATGATGTCTCCGTTGAGGATGAGCGTCTTGGGCTGGATGCTTTTCAGGTAATTGAGCAGCTCCTTCGCATGGCAACCGTAGGTGCCGAGGTGGATATCGGAAAGGACGACGATTTCAGGCGAACGCTTCATTGATGGAACGACGGACTATGAACGATAAACTATGAACGCGCAATCATGTGGTTTTCAGCGGATTGTGGTCATCGTATGGTGTTTTCGAGGAGTATTTTGAAACCGAAAATCATGGCCGCCACCCAAAGGCTTGCCGCTGCGAACCACGCGGCGACCCTCAGAATCGGCCCGAAAAACTGACCGGATGGCAACATATTGGGAAAGGAGTGATTGGCGAAAACCCGCGCTTTCAGGGTAGGAACGGCCCCTGTCTCGAAGGCCGGTATGGGCTGCCCTTGCGATTGGCTGATTGCCAAAGTGGTGCGACCGAAAAGGGAAAAGATGGGCAGCAGAAAGCGCGGGTACACGAGCATCAAATGGTATGAATTGATGCGGCAAAAGTACCGGGGGACAGGTGCGGGGTCGGTTAAGCCTGAATTAAGTTTGGGTTAGGTTTGGTCGCAGTAGATAGGATATTAACCTCTCAAATAGTTCTTTTTCAAGGTGTTGCGTTTATCTGTCGTCATAGTGGCCGTAACAGGAAGCAAGTTTCAATACACCTTGTTCAACTTTGTAAACCAACCGATGCTTGTCATTGAGGCGGCGCGAGTGCCAGCCGGAAAGATCGCCACGCAGGGCTTCGGGCTGGCCAATACCGTGATAAGGATCACGGTTGATGTCGAGAATCAATTCCCAGAGTTTGCGAGAGAGCTTGGCATCCTCTCGGCCCAGTTTGCGGATGTCGTCTTCGCATGTAGCAGAAAATTCGATGGGGAGCATCGGGGTCAGTTTTGGAGCAATTCATGAAAAAATTCGGGCGCAACTCTCTTGTTCCGATGACCATGGTCAAGTTCCAGCGTGGAGGCGAGAATTTTCATATTGGTAGTGAGTTGGTTTTCGTCGGGATTTTCGGGCACCCAAATACCCGTGAATATGGCATAAGCTCCAAATCGTGTAATGGCCTGTTTCAAAAAAGGCACGAGCTCAGCGTTGACCTTTTCGGTTGGTAGTTCGAGATCGCCTAAAATAAAAAGCTCGGCCATGCACATCCCGGCCTCAAAATCAAGCGATTGGTCTAGCCATTTTTTGATGAACTTCACTCGATTGCCGGGATGCAACTCAAAAATTGTGAATGCTTCATAACCCGGCATTTCCGCGCCTTTGGCGATTGTGTGCTCGAAATTTTGAAAATCAACGCTGTCGAGGTAATTGCCCATGATTTCCCGGTATTGCCGCAAGGTGGTTTGCAAGGCATCAGACACGTTTGTTAAACGAGGTTCGCGTGTTTTTTCAGCGATGATGACCTCCATTGTAGATAGCAATTTTCCGAGCGGGATTTCCTCTTGAGCGAACCAACGAATCGCGGCGACCCGCAAGTCGAACATTTTTGCGCGGAGGCTTTCTGCGACCTCGGACAAAGGGCGGTGGCGCACACGGCTCCGCAGGATATCCACAAAATCATCTATTTGGCCTTTGATGGGCGCATCTGGCATAACGTCCTCCCGGTGATGGGCAAGTGCGACGAAACTGCTGGCTGGTTCTTTTGATGCGAACATATGTGATGGATTTGAAGACCAAAAATAGGAGGAATTGACGGGAAAGGCCGAAGTCAAAACCCAATCTCCGCAAAAACAGGGTAATGGTCGCTCATGTCCACACGGGCGCGGTGGCAGGCGAAAGTCTTGATTTTACGGTTGGTCAGCACATAGTCAATCCGCAGGAAAGGCAGCGCGCCGGCGAACGTAGAGCCGAAGCCCAGCCCGCGCTCGCGGAACGTGTCGCGCATGTTTTCGGACACGATGCGATAGACATAAGAGTTGGGCGTGTCGTTGAAGTCGCCGCAGACGATGGCTGGGTGCGGACAGGCCGCGATGTGCTCGCGCAAGAGCTTGGCCTGTTGCGCCCGGACGCGGGTCGCGCCGCCCACTTTTTCGAGGATGCCGCCGATTTCGCCCCAAGTTTGCTCGCCCTTGAACTCGCCCTCTTCGATGACCTTTTCGGTGTCGGTGGTTACTTTGTTGGATTGTAAATGGACGCTGTACACCCGCACCAATTTTCCGCCCGGCGTGCGGATATCCACCCAAATCGTGGAGTTGTACGTCTTGCCGAAGGGGATATCGCCGCCGGCTTCCATTGGGAAGCGCGAGTAGATGACGGTGCCTTTTTTCAGGTTGAATGTGTGCTCGTAACCCAGTTTGGCGGCCAGCAGGCGGTAAAAACCGCCCGTCGTCTCTTGGGTGCAAAGCACATCGGGGAAACCATTTTCCTGCAAAAAGCGGGCGTAGCGGCTCACCGTCTTTTCTTGGATGTCGCGGGTGATGCGCTTGTGGTTGCGGTAAATGCCGCCGATGTTGTGCGTGGCAACCGAGATTGCGTTTTCGGGCACGGTACTTTGCCCAAAATTCAGGCCGACAAAACTGCTCACGTAACTCCACCCGACCACCAAAATGCCCACATGGTACAGCCAAAAACGGTTGCGCCGCCACATCCAGCCCACTGCAAATAGCGCGTTCAGCAACATCACCCAGGGGAATGCCGTGCCGAAAAACGACAGCCACGGAAATGCCTCCGGGTCAACGAACGGGCACAGATACGCCAGAAAAGTCAGCACAACGATGGCTGCGCTGAGGGTCTTGGCGATGTTGTCGAGTAGGTGGCCCATGCTGGAAATTGGAATTAGAAATTCAGGTTTCGGCTCGGCCAAAGGTATCAAAAACCCGATTGCTTGCTTGGCGTGCCATCGGCCACGAACGCCACGTTGCGCCGCAGCCCCTCGAATTTCACGCGCTTGACCGCTGATTTTCGGAAAACCCGCCCGAAAACCTCCTCGGTCAGTTCTTGCCAATCCTGTTTTTTCATGTCTAACAAATCCGGGTGCGGCTCGAAGGCTGGCTCGTCGTGCGGTTTGGAAAAACGGTTCCATGGGCAGACATCTTGGCAAACATCGCAGCCAAACATCCAGCCGTCCATTTGCGGGCGGAAAGCGGCGGGGATTTCGTCGCGCAGTTCGATGGTCAGGTACGAGATGCATTTCGAGGCATCCAAAAAGTAGCCTTCCGGTGCGATGGCTTGCGTCGGGCAGGCTTCGATGCAGCGGCGGCAAGTGCCGCAGTGGTCGCGGATGGGGTCGTCGTAAACGAGTGGCAGGTCGCAGATGATCTCAGCAAGGAAGAAATAAGAGCCGCGTTTGGGGTTGATTGTCAGCGTGTTGCGCCCGTTCCAGCCCAGCCCGGCGCGGGCGGCCCATTCGCGTTCCATGACCGGCGCACTATCCACGAAGCACCGCCCGTCCACTGCGCCGATTTCGGTGCGGATGAACGCGAGCAGGCTTTTCAGCTTGTGTTTCAGCACATGATGGTAGTCCTCGCCGAAGGCGTATTTCGCCAATTTCGGGGCCTCCGGGTCGGCCTGTTTTTGCTCGGTGAAATAGTTGAACGTCAGGCAAATCAGCGTTTTCGCGCCGGGCACGAGCAGCGTCGGGTCCACGCGCATATCGAAATGGTTTTCCATGTACGCCATGCGGCCGTGCGCCCCGGCGGCCAGCCATTTTTCGAGCCGCCGAGCCTCCGCGTCGAGCCGTTCGGCACGGGCGAAACCCACGAACTCGAAGCCGAGGCGATGGGCTTCCGAGCGGATAAGATCGGCGTGGCGTTGCTGGTTTTGCATCGGGCAAAGGTGCGGCTTGGCGGCCACCTTTTGAAAAACACCGGCAGGAGACGGGAATAATTGGGGTTCTTTGCCCCGAAATTTTGGCCATGCACCCAGTTTTTGCCTTTGCGCTCGTGTTTTTTGGCGGCGGCCTCGGCAGCGTTTGCCGCTACGGTCTGTGGCTTTGGTTGCAACCGATGCTGCCGCGTTTCCCGTTTGCGACCTTGGCGGCCAACGCCGCTGCCTGTCTTGTGCTGGGCCTGCTCACAGGTTTTCAACTCAAAAACGAGCTGGCCGCGCAGCACCGCCTGCTGCTGGCAACTGGCTTTTGTGGCGGGTTCAGCACCTTTTCCACGTTCACCGCCGAGACGTGGCAACTGGCTCAAAACGGCCACGCCGCTACTGCCCTCGGCAATGTACTGCTGAACTTGGCGGCCTGTTTCGCCTGTTTTTTTCTGGGTATGAAACTGGCGCAGTGAATGCGCCAAGCCGTACTTTCCCATTCTAAACCATTGATAATTAGGAAATTAACCAATCCTCAATAGACTTCATGCGAAACTCCGCGAAACTCTGCGCCTGCTCAGCGGAACTCTGCGTGATAGACTGTTACGCAGAGTTGCACAGAGGTCTCGCAGAGTCCCACAGAGACTTTCGCAAAAGGTCTAATGAACGCATTCAATTAGTTTTGCCCCATGCAAATCCTGTTTGAAGATTACTATCTGCTCGTCGTCAACAAGCCTGCGGGCCTTTCCACAGAAAGCGGCGGCGGCACCCACCCGTCAGCCGAAAAAGAGGCCCTTTTTTATTTCACGGCGCAGCTCAACGAAAAATCCACCTCCAAGCAACTGAAACCTACGCCCTACCTCCGTGCCGTGCATCGGCTCGACCGCCCGGCGAGTGGTGTGCTGGTGCTTGCCAAAACGAAGGCCGCGCTGACCGACCTGATGACCCAATTTGAAAACCGCGAAACCCAAAAAACTTACCTCGCCATCACGCCCAACCTGCCGCCCGCCGATTCCGGGACGCTCACCCATTGGTTGAAAAAAGACGAGGCTGGCCGCAAAGCCCTCGTTTTTGACCGCGATGGCAAGGGCCTGCAAAAAGCCGAGCTGCGCTACACCGTCCGCGAAAAAAACTGGAAGGGTGCCCTGCTCGAACTGCACCCGCTCACCGGGCGGTTCCACCAAATCCGGGCGCAGCTGGGGCACATCGGCTGCCCGATTTTTGGTGACGAACTCTACGGCAGCCGCCCGTGGAAGGAATACCAAATCAAGCTACACGCTTGGAAACTCAAATTCCGGCACCCAAAAAGCGGCGAAATCATGGAAATCGAAGCCCCTGTACCCGAAAACTGGTAGGCTCGCCCACCGTCAACCGTCCACCGAATGGTTCTGTCAAAAATCCAACAATCCGTCGCCGACTACCGCAAATGGCTCGGCGGCCTGCGTCACCATCCGCACATCCATCTGTGGGAAAGCCTCCGCATTTTTCAGGAAAACTGGCACCCGGAGGCTGCCGATGCGGCGGCCATGTTCGACCGCTCGCTACAAAACCCCGAAACGCGCCGCCTTTGGCAAACCGAAAATTGGCGACCCAAGCACGTCATGTTGCTGTTCTGGAAGTTCGACCCGCGCTCGACGCGTGCCATGTTCGACGACCTTTTCAACGAGACCCGCGACGTGGAAGCCCGCATCGGGCGGTTCCTGTTCGGCTGCGACTTGTTGCTTTCCGAGTACAAAAAAGCGCACGTCGGGAGCATCGAAAACAATCACTATCACGCTGACTACCAGATGATTGCGCTGTATTTGGCTTTCCGCTACCCGGAGGCTTACGCGCCTTATGACCTTGCTGTTTTCCAAAAAACGATGCAACATTTTCAGGCCCGCGACATCCCGCAGGCCAACGACCTCGGGCGCTACTTCAAGGTGCAGCGCACCCTGATGACCTTCTTGGAAAAAGACCCCGACATGGCTGTCGTTTGGCAGCGACATCTGCACCCCAAGCGACATTTCAACGGTAAAACATTGCTCTGGGCGGCTGATTTTTGCCGCTTTGTAGCCGGGTGAATGGCCGACGGGCACGATACTGAAAACACTCCCGCCCAAGCGGGCGACCAAATTTTTCAAACATGAACCTCTCTCTTTCTGGCAAAAACGCCCTCGTCGGCGGCGCGTCGGCGGGCATCGGGCGGGCAGTGGCTACTGAGCTGGCCGCACTTGGCGCAAACGTCACGCTCGTGGCCCGGACGGAACCGGCTTTGCAGGCCGCCGTCGCTGGGCTGGAAACCGCACCCGGCCAAACACATGGCTATCTCATGGCCGATTTTTCGGACAGCCAATCGCTGCGCGAGCGCGTGAGCGAGCTGTTGCGGCGGCAAACTTTCCACATTTTGGTCAACAACACGGGCGGCCCGCCGGGCGGCCCCATCACCGAAGCCACGCCGGAGGCGTTCTTGCAGGCTTATCACAATCACTTGGTTTGCAATCAGTTGCTGGCGCAGATGCTCCTGCCCGGCATGAAAGAAGCGGGCTTCGGGCGCATAGTGAACATCATCAGCACATCGGTCAAAGAGCCGTTGGACGGGCTGGGCGTGTCCAATTCCACGCGCTGGGCGGTAGCAAGTTGGGCCAAGACTTGGGCAAATGAGGTGGGGCGGTTTGGCATCACGGTCAACAACGTGTTGCCGGGTTACACGCGCACGGGGCGGCTCGAGGAAATCATCCAAAAACGCGCGGCGGCCAGCAGTTTGTCGGCAGACGAAGTGGCCGAACAATTCAAAAACCATGTGCCCGCCCGCCGCTTTGCGGAGCCTTCGGAAGTGGCAGCGGCGGTCGCATTCTTGGCCAGCCCGGCGGCGGGCTACATCAATGGCATTAACCTTCCGGTGGATGGCGGGCGTACCCGTAGCCTTTGAGCCAGACACAAAAAAGCCGCGAAAACGACTCGGTTTCGGTCGTTTTCGCGGCTTTTGACTCGGCTCCGGGCCGTGTTAGCGGGGTCAGTGTTTTGTGAAATCCAACACGAAACTACGGTTGTAAAGCATCAGCAACAGCCCAATGAAGAAGAACAAGCCCATGAGGATGTACAGCATACAGTAACCTTTGCCTCGGGTGTTTTTTATGTTGTCCATGTCGGTTGGTTGTGAATTTTGATAAATGTCGGGCAAAAGTAAAAACAGGCCGCCGATATTCGCCCCGACCGGGCATTTTTTTGGGCACGCCCACAATTCAGATTTTTTTTAAAAAATCGGGGCACGGCACTTGGCAAGTGCTTTTGGCATCGGGCGGACATTTGCCGTCGGGCCGTTTTTGCCAGCCGGGAGAAAAAAATTCTATTTTTGCCAAAACTAAAAATTCAGTCTCACACGAAATGACGCTTCCAATTCAAGAGGAAAAGGGTTTCCGGTACATCGAATCCGGTACGGACGGCGACGTGCTGCTGCTGCTGCACGGGTTGTTCGGTGCATTGAGCAATTTTGAGGGCATTGTCGGGCGGTTTTCGGCGACACACAATGTGGTGGTGCCCATCCTGCCCATTTACGAAATGCCGATTTTGCAGGTGTCCGTCTCTGGGCTTGTGGATTATGTAGAGCGTTTTGTGGAATATAAAGGCTTTGGCAAAGTCCACCTGCTCGGCAACTCGCTTGGCGGGCACGTCGCGTTGCTGTATGCTCTCGCCCGCCCGGAACGTATCGCGTCCATCACGCTGACGGGCAGTTCTGGCCTGTTCGAGAGCGCGTTCGGCACAGCCTTCCCGAAGCGTGGCGACTATGATTACATCAAAAAGAAAACTGGCGAGACATTCTATGACCCCAACGTGGCGACAAAGGAACTGGTGGACGAGGTGTTCGGCATCGTGAACGACCGCAACAAGGCCATCCGCGTGGTGGCGACGGCCAAGAGCGCGGTGCGCCATAACCTCGCCGACAAGCTCCACAAAATCAAAGCACCCACGTTGCTCATCTGGGGCAAGCAGGACACAGTGACCCCGCCGTTCGTCGGCGAGAAATTCAACGAACTGATTGAAAACTCCCGGCTGCATTTCATTGACCACTGCGGCCATGCGCCCATGATGGAAAAGCCGGAGGCGTTCAACGAAATCCTCGAAGGCTTCCTGCGCGAGGTGGCCGTGAAGCCCCCGGCGGTGCCCGCTTGACCAACCCTCCACCCACACCTGCTTGCCAAGATGACTGCCGAGAATATTTACTGGTACGCCAGCGTATTGATTTTCATCCCCTGGGGACTATTGATTTTCGCCCCTAAATGGCGGTACACCGAGTGGGCAGCCTTCGTCGCGGCGTTCGTTTTGCTGGCGGCGGGCGGCGTATTTACTTGGAAATACATGGCAAGCCCGGAGGTCGGCGGCAGCCTGCTCTCGCTCAAAGGCTTGGAAAACCTATTCCGCAGCCAGGATATGCTCCTGACTGGGTGGCTCAATTACCTGAGTTTCAGTTTGTTTACGGGGATTTGGCAGACGACCGACGCACGGGTGGAGAAGATACCGCACTTTTTCGTCGTACCGTGCCTCGTGGCGACCTTGTTGGCCGGCCCTACCGGGTTGCTGGCGTATCTTTTGATACGGTGGGCGAAGACAAGAAAGTGGCAGGTACATTGACCGTGCGACGTGTCTTTTTCTCGTTCAATTCGCTGAAAAGCGTGGAAAAAAACATCGCCGCTGCCACGACCAACACCCAAACGCGAGGGTCTTGGTACCAGTAGTCTAAGTGTTCGTCCCGAATCGCGTTGCTTTCGGACATCGGATTCATAGTGTAGAAATTCTCGTGTATGCTTTGGCCTGAAATTGTGGATGAAGTGTTGGAAAACCCAAAAACTCCATCGGCTGTCTTCCTTCGGATTAAATAGCGGGTGCCGCAAAATTATACAAACGGCCTACTTTTTTATACTTGTCACCCGTTCTCTCAAAATATCGGCCACCAACGAAGGCCCTTTGTAGATAAACCCGCTGTAAACCTGCACCAAATCCGCGCCCGCTTCTATTTTTTCGGCGGCACTTTCTGGCGAGTCCACGCCACCTACTCCAATGATTATCAAGTCTTTACCAAGTTTGGAGCGCAGATAACGCACCACTTCCGTCGAGCGTTCGCGGATGGGCGCGCCGCTCAGCCCACCCATGCCAATTTGCGTGATTCTCGCAGCAGGCGTTCGGAGGTTTTCGCGCGAAATGGTCGTGTTGGTGGCGATGACCCCTGCCAAATTTGTGGCCCGCACGATGTCGGCGATGTCGTCCAATTGGCCGTCGGTCAGGTCTGGCGCAATTTTCAGCAACAGCGGTTTGGGCTGCGGCATGGCGCGGTTTTTTGCCTGCAAAAGTCCGAGCAAGCGCATGAGCGGCTCTTTGTCCTGCAAATCCCGCAGGCCGGGCGTGTTGGGTGAGCTGACGTTCGCCACGAAATAATCCACCACCGGGAACAGGGCCTCGAAGCATTTGAGGTAATCGCTTGCCGCGTCCTCGTTCGGGGTCGCCTTGTTTTTGCCGATGTTGCCGCCGATGACAAGGCCGCCGGGCAGCCCACGTTCGTGCAGCCGCCGGAGCCGGGCCACGAGTGCGTCCAAACCTTCATTGTTGAAGCCCATGCGGTTGATGAGTGCGTGGTCGGCGGGCAGGCGAAAAAGCCGGGGGCGCGGGTTGCCGGGCTGCGCGAGCGGCGTGACCGTGCCCACTTCGATGAACCCAAAACCGAGGCAGGCCAAGCCCGCGATGTGCTTCCCGTCTTTGTCAAAACCCGCCGCGAGGCCAACGACGTTCGGGAATGTCAAGCCCATTTTTTGCACTTGCAGGCGCAGGTCGGGCAGGGTGAAAAACTGCCGCAACAGCCAGTTGGTCGGCGGGAAACCCGCCGCCCAATCGAGCAGTGTCATCGAGATGCGGTGGGCAGTTTCGGGAGGGAAAAGGAACAGGATGGGCTTGATGAAACGGTACACAGGCGAGTGATTTTTGGCGGGTGAAGGTCGGGCGTTTGCCTAACAAAAGCGGCATGGGCCGGGGCGGCTTTCAGTTTTTCGCACCTCGTTTGTTGCTCACGATGCTGGCCTCGATTTCGGCTTCCAGCTCCCAGTTCACGCGCAAGGCTTCGAGTTTTTTCTGGAAAACAGGCTCCGGCTGCTGGTGGGCAAAGTAGTTGGCCGGATCCCAGCGACCGTTGCCGTTCAGGTCTTCGACGAGCCGGGCGGTGAAAGTGGCCGTCGGCAAATGCGCGAACACGAGCCGCTCCTCCGCGCTGCTGGCCGTGAAAACGCGCTCTTCCTCCATGTTTGTGCCGTTCAGTAGTTGCAGGACGTATCGGGTGCCGGGCTTCAGCTTTTTGGCCGTCAGGTTCAAGCCGCCGAATTGCTTGTCGGAAGTCACCAGAAAATCGCGGCGTAGCGTATCGGTATTTTGACTGCCAAAAAAATCGGTCAGCGCGCCGGGCAGGAGCAGGAGCGCGTACTTTTTGTCTGATTTCCAAGCAGTTGCGAGGTTCAGGCGGCGCGGCAAAAGGCTATCGGCGATTGCCGAAAAACTGCGGGTGCGGGTGCGCGTCGTGTCTTCGAGCAGCAGCCATTTCGACGTGTCCACCCCGGTGATTGGAAAATTGAAATCCAGCGCAGCGGGTTTCCACGGGTTTTGGGGGATGATTTTCGCGGCATTGGCGGGCGGTTTTTGCCCCCGGTTGGCGGCGTTCCGGGCCGGGCGGGCACCTTTCGCGGGCGCGACCTCGTCGGCAAAAGCAAGTTTTTTGCTTCGCAAAAACTCCTCGCGGTTCAGGGCTTTCACGCGGATGGTGTCGCGCCCGACAGCCAGTTCCCAGGGGTTGACGAGGGTTTCGTTCGGGAAATCGTACCAGACCAGCAAGGTATCGGCCACGCGCTCGGTCAGGAGCCGAATGTCGGGCGCGCCAGTCACCGGGCGGAGGTCGGCAGGTGGCGTAGTGTTGAACCCGATTTTTGCCAAACCATACCGATTGGCACTCGTCTCGACCGAGCGCAATGTTGGCAACTCTTTGGAAATCAACAACCTGTGTGCTTGCTGCACACTATCGGCCACGACGATTGGCTCCGCCAAAAACGCGATTCGCTCACCTTCATCCCACTTGTTGTTTTGGTTGCCGTCCTCGATGGCGACGATTTTGAACGTGCCTGCCCGGACGTTGGCAATGGTGAACGCGCCCGTTTTTTCGGTTTTCGTCAGGTAATAAGGCCGCTCGCGGCGGGGCACGCTGTCGGCCAGTTGGTCGTAAAGCATGACGCTGATTTTCTCGACGGATTCGCCGCTGAAAGCATCGGTCACGGCTCCGGTCACGCGCAGGCTATCAAGTTGGTCGCCGGTCGAAAAGACGAAGCGCAGGTCTTTGGCCGGGTTGCCCTCCGTGAAATCCTTGACTGCGTCGCCGAAGTTGAAGGTGTATGTTGTGTTGGGTCTAAGTTGCTCGTTTTCAGCGAGTTGTACGCGCACGGTCTTGCCTTTCAGGGTGATGTCGGGGCGCGTGGCGAGCGGCGGCGAAATGACGACTTGGGTGCCGACATCGCTCAATTGTACCCATTCGTCGAAGGTCAGTTCGATGCGGCGGGCGTTGAACCGCGTGGCGAAATTGCGCGTGCTGCGGGCGGTGTCGAGCTGCGGCGGTTGCTCGTCTTTCGGGCCGCCTTGCAGGCTGCCGATTTTGGCGCAAGCAGCCAGACCAACAAGGGCAAAAAACGGGAGGGCGATTCTAAGATTCATGTGTTTCGTGCGGCGAAGGTATTGGCTGGTGCGGCGATTCGGGATTCGGATGCCCGAATCGCCGCAAAAAGCAACGGCTTCCGGGCGAACCCAAAAGCCGTTGCTGCGATGGTCTTGAAAATGAAGATTGCGTGCTTGGACGTATTATCTAAATTATGACGAAAATGCGTTGCGTGTCGGAAGGGATGAGCGACAAAGAATAAGAACTTGAAAAAACACATGAAGCGTGTCTCGTTCCAATGATGTCTCAAAGGTTGCGCGGGCTGTGGCCGGAACCATGTCGCCAAAGCTGCCTTTCCGTGACCCGCCGAAAACCACACAGCGGCAAATAAATCATTTTCAAACAACTGGTTTTCAAGTTTTTAGACAAAAAACGGTCTCGATTTTTGAGCGCAAAAGCAAGGGCTTATGTTTGCTGTTTTCAGCGGAAAAAAATTGTTGGTCAGAGCACACGCACCATCAAAAACGCCCCAAAAGCCATCAACAACAGCCCGATGCCGCGCCGCACTTGCAGAACGTGCGCGGGGGTCAAGAAGTGGCGCAGGCGTTTGGCGGCGTACACTTTCAGCACGTCCGTCACGACGGTCGTGGCCAGCATCCCGCCGAAAAACGTGGCCGTCTGGGCCGCCGACCATTGGCTTGGGACGACGAGCGCAGTGGCGATGCCCAGCCAAAAAAATATGGTGCCGGGGTTCAGCGTGTTCATCAACAGCCCGCGCAGCCAAAAACCCACCAAGCCCCAGGCCGTCCAGTTGGGTGGGTCGCCGGGTTGTTCGGGGCCGTCGAGGGCATCGAGTAGTTTGTCGGTCGAGCGGGCGACGGTGTTGTTTTCGCGTGCAACAGTCTTCCGCCCGCCCAACAGGCTGAATAACCCAAAAAGGCACAGCATCGAGCCGCCCACGATGCTCGCGTACACCCTGAAATGGGGCAATGCAGTCAGCCCCGCAAAAGCGTCCAATCCGTAAATGATGACCGCGACGTATGCCACATCGCTCGTCCACATCCCCGAAGCGACGGCCACGCCCGCCCGGAAGCCGCGCTCAATGCTTGTCTCGACGAGGCCAAACAGCAGCGGCCCCACCATGAAACTGAGGGAAATGCCGAACAAAACGCCGTTCAAAAGCAAAGCCAGCATAAGTCAAAGGTTCCTCGAAAATTGAAATGTGTTTGGCATCAAATTTGGATGCATGGATATGTTTTCTTCATCCAATATGAATCACTCACGCACCGCCCCAAGCCGCTCATCCATGTCCAAGCACGCAATTCCCTCCGCCATCACGCGCCTCTTTTTCGTACTCGTTTTGTTTGGCTCGGGCTCGGCTGCCTCGGCCCAAACGGGCGACGCGCAACTTGCCATCCTCGACCCCATCCGCCGGCTTTTCCCGAAACCTGTGGAGCGTTTCGCGCCCGGTGGCCCGGAGGAAAAAGTAGCCTCTCCGACCGAAAAACCCGTCATCATGTACCGCAGCGCACGGCGCATCAGCGCGGTCTATGCGGGTTACGTCATCGAATTGGCCTCTGCCGACCGGCCTTTGCTGCACGACAACCCGATTTTCAAGAAATTCGGCAACGTCCAATACGACCGCACACCGGAAGGCAAATATTCGTATTTCATCCTCGTCCCGTTCTCCTCAAAAAAGGCCGTCGAGTCATTTTTTGAAGTCGTCATCAAGCCCCGCAACCCGGAGGCAAAAGTGGTGGAGTACAAAGACGGAAAGCGCGACAAGTAAATTTGCATCCACGATTTTTGAAAAATGTGGCATGGGCTTCTGGCTCGTGCCGCATTTTTTTGTGCTTACCGCTTCTTTTCCACCGCCTCGCCGCCGATGAGGCTGCCGAAAAACACAGCGTTGAAAAACATTCGCTGTGTCCCCGTCCAGAAGCCCCGAAAATTCGGGTCGCCCGCGAAGCAAATCACCCGCCCGCGCCCGGTGCCACTGACAACTATCGCCGCCGAGCTGCCAATGGCGGGCAATTCTTTCGGATGCACATACCCGGCCATGAGCGGCTTTTCGGTGAACACAGCCGGGGCCGCGTAGGGGTTGGAGGGGCGTTCCAGAAACAAAGTATCGGACAAAAACATGGGCAGCCGCTCGCGTGAGTAGCCGTAGCAAAGCGGGTGCGCGAGGTCAAGTTCAGCCTCGAAAATCGCGCCGGGCAGGTTGCGGGCAGCGAGGTCGTTTTCGAGTGCGGCGTAGCTGCGACGAGCGGTTTTTTTGCCGTCCGAAAATTTCAATTGGCGGAATTCAATCGCAACGATGTTGTTCATTTTCAACCATTTAAGTGCCGCGCCGTAGGCAATCAACGTGCCGCCGCCGCTCACGAATTCCCGCAATTTTTCCGCACTGTTCGGGGCCGTAGGGTTGCCGTCGGCCAAGATGATGTGTGTGAATTTCGACAGGTTCAGGCCGCCGAAACGCCCGGTTTCGACCAGCAGCGGCGGCTGCCCAAGCCGCGTGTCGAGCGCGTGCCACGCCTCGCCCACGTCGCCGGGGTTCATGCCTTCGCCCGTGACCAGCAGCACTTTCGGCTGCCGGACAATCGGGAAGCTCGCGCTGCCGAGGTCGGGGCCGTCGGGTGTGAGGCCGTTGCCGAGCCGCCAGACGGTCAGCCCTTCGGGTGCGGCGCGGCGGATTTTTTGCTCGATTTCGGCGGCCTCGCCCGGCTGCCTATCCAATGCGATGAGCAAAGTGCCGACCGCGAACCGCCGGGTTCTGCCCGCGAACGGCTTGGTGGCCACTTTCACCCGCACGTTGTTTTTGAGCAAATGGGCCAGCAAACGCGGAGCCTCGGCCTCGTGCCAGTCAATCGCAAAAGCATACGTTTCGGGTGTTTGCGGGTCGTCGGCCACGAACTTGGTGGGCTGCTTTTCGGACGCGGCGGCGGCGTTTTTTGCCAGCCAATCGTCCGAAAATTCGCGGCGACTGGCTTCCGCGAATTCCAGCCCGCAGGCCAGCGGCAGCGTCCATGCCGAAATGTCGTAAAAGATTGAATCCGAGAAACTTACGTCGTGCTGGAACATCCCTTTCACCAACTTGAAATGCGCCTGCTCGGTCGGTACGACGACGGCCCGGCCTGCCCGGAACGACTTGCCGCCTACGCGCACATCCTTCGCCAAAAACGCCCACTCGACGGGATGTTTCCGCAGGATTTCGAGCATGGGTTCGAGCGCGTCGGCGGTCGCCGTGTCGCCGAAAACGTAGGCCGCCACCGGGTCGCGGCGGGCCTCGTCGAGCGATTTTCGGTAAAAATCGCGGGTGTATTCGTTCAGTTCGAGGCGCATATCGCGCAGCGCGTTTAGCGTAGAAAGCGACGTAAACACTTGATTACGAACGGAATAGGCGAACGTGAGCAACCCGTTGTCGGTGTCTTGCGCACTGCCCCGGCTGCTGGCCTGCTCGAAAAGGATGCCGACCGCGCCGTTCGCATCGGGGTAGGTGGAGCCTTTGCCGTAGTAGAAATCGTCGAAATTCTCCTGTGTGTAAAACAGCACCTTCCGCTCGGACAAGATTTTGGCGTGGTACAGGCTGATTTTGGAGGTCAGCACTTGGTTCTGCGGGGGCGTGAGCGGATTGACCCGCGAGGGCACACCGGGCTGGAAAAAGAAGGTCGAGTTGCTGCCCATTTCGTGGTGGTCGGTCAGCACATTGGGCTGCCACTCATGGAAAATACGGACGCGCCCGGCGGACTCTGGCTGCTGCGCCACGAGCCAGTCGCGGTTCAAATCGAACCAATAATGGTTGGTGCGCCCGCGTGGCCAGGGTTCGTTGAATTCGTCGTGCTGCGGGTCGGGCATGAGCGACTGGCTGCGACGGCTGTTGACCCAGCCCGAAAATCGCTGCAAACCGTCGGGATTGAAACAGGGGTCGAGCAGGATGACCGTGTTTTTCAAAACCTCGGCGACCTCCGCCGACTGCCCGGCAGCCAGATAATAGGCCACCAACAGCGCGGCGTTGCTGCCGCTCGCCTCGTTGCCGTGAATGGAGTAGCCTTGATACAAGACCGACGGAAGCGACTGAATATCAATGCTTTGGCTGCGGGCTGGGTCGGCCAGTGATTGGTGCTGGCGGCGGATTTCTTCAATGCGTTGCTGATTTTCCTCCGAGGTAATCGTCAGGCAAAGCAGCGGTCGGTTTTCGTGGGTGCGCCCGTACTCGCGCAGGCTGACGCGGCTGCTCGTGCGGGCGATTTCGCGCATATACCCGGCCAACTGGTCGTGCGAGACGTGCCACTCTCCCACCTCGAAACCCAGCCACTCCGCCGGGGTTGGCACGGACGCATCGTATTGAATGTCAGGCAGATAGTACCTCAACGTGGGTCTTTCTTGGGCAAAGACAGTATTGGCGGCGAGGCAAAAACAAGCAAGCCAAAGTGCGCAGCGGGCAATTTTCATGTCGTAAAAATTTCCGGGTAATGTACGGCAATGGCCGTTTTGAGAAACAAACAAGCCCCTGCCGCGCGGACGCGACTGGGGCCTATTTTGTGTGGAATGGGCGGAGAGCGTGGCATTCCTCATCCCTCAAACCTCATCCCTGAAAAATCATTCGGCGTTGCCGCCTTCCAGTTGTTCTTTCAGCTTGGCGAGGCCGAGCAAATCGCCGAGCGTTTCTTTCTCGACTTTGCCTTTCACCTCTTCGATGGCTGCTGCGGCTTCGGCGTGCTCTTTGGAGCGTTCGGCGCGGACAGCGGCTTCGGCGCGGTGTTTCAAATCCTCGACGTAGCGGGTGTGGCTGACCAAGATTTTGCGCTCGTCCTTGTTGAATTCGAGCACTTTCACCGTCACCACTTCGCCGACGTTCACAGCTTGGCCGTCTTCTTTCTTGACGTGCTTCGGCGGTGCAAACGCTTCGAGGCCGAAGGGCAGTTGGAAAGTCGCGCCTTTGTCGTCGCGTTTCAGCACGGTGGCCTCGTGGTACGAACCGATGGTGAACACCGACTCGAAGTTGTCCCACGGGTTTTCGAGCGTCTGTTTGTGGCCGAGGCTGATTTGGCGTTTGTCCTTGTCCACGTCGAGCACGACCACTTCGAGGGTGTTGCCCGGTTTGGTGAATTCGGAGGGGTGCGCGTAGCGTTTCGTCCACGAGAGGTCGCTGATGTGAACCATGCCGCCCACGCCTTCGCTCAGTTCGACGAAGATGCCGTAGTTGGTGATGTTTTTCACCGTGCCTGTGTGCTGGCTACCGACGGGGAATTTCTCCTCGATTTCGCTCCAGGGGTCAGCCGTCAGTTGCTTGATGGAGAGGGACATTTTGCGGTCGGCGCGGTCAATGGTGACGACGCGGGCCTCGATGTCCTGACCCATTTTGAAGTATTCCTTCGCGTTCACGCTCTGGTTGCCCCAAGTGATTTCGCTGATGTGGATGAGACCTTCCACGCCGGGCATGATTTCCACAAATGCGCCGTAGTCTTCGATGTTGACCACTTTGCCTTTGATGACGGAGCCTTCGCTGACGGTGGCGGCCAACACGTCCCAGGGGTGCGGGGTGAGCTGTTTGAGGCCGAGCGAGATGCGTTTTTTGTTCTCGTCGAAATCGAGCACCACGACGTTGATGCGCTGGTTGAGCGAGAGCACTTCGGAGGGGTGCTGGATGCGGCCCCACGAGATGTCGGTGATGTACAGCAGGCCGTCCACGCCGCCGAGGTCGAGGAATGCCCCGAAATCGGTGATGTTCTTGACGATGCCTTCGAGCACTTGGCCTTTTTCGAGGCCGCTGAGGATTTGCTCGCGCTGCTCTGCCAAGTCGCTTTCGATGAGGGCTTTGTGGCTGACAACGGCGTTTTTGATTTGCTCGTTGACTTTGACCACTTTGAACTCCATGACTTTGCCGACGTATTGGTCGTAGTCAATGACGGGCTTGATGTCGATTTGCGAGCCGGGCAAAAAGGTCTCCAAGCCGCTGCAATCCACGATGAGACCGCCTTTGGTTTTGGAGATGACCGTGCCCCGGATGATGGTGCCGTTTTTGAACGAATCCACGATGCCTTCCCAAGCACGGAGGATTTTGGCCTTTTTGCGCGAGAGGCCGAGCTGGCCGCTGCTGTCTTCTTGGCTTTCGACGTACACTTCCACCTCGTCGCCGGCTTTCAGCTCCGGCATATCGCGGAACTCGCCCTGCGGCACGAGGCCGTCGGATTTGTAGTCAATGTCGAGCACCACGTCGCCGCCGCTGATGGCACTCACACGGCCTCGGATGACGGCGTTTTCTTCGATGGTGCGCATCGTTTTTTCGTACTGGCTCAGGTACGCATCGCGTTCGGACGGGGAGTAGGCGATGGCACCGCGCTTGTCCACGTTCCAGTTGAAGTCGTCGTGGTTGCCGCCAGCAGGCACGGCCACCGGGTCGAACACCGGGATTTCGACTTCTTCCTCTTCTTCCTCCACAGCCGGAGCGGGCTTGCTTTTCGTAGCAGGTGCTGCGGGCGCAACTGCCTCAGCCACAGGGGTTTCGACGGCCTCAGCCACTGCTTCGGGGGCAGCGGTGGCGGTTTCAACGACCTCCTCTACGGCTGCGGTCGCGGTTGTTTCTTCCGCGACGGACGTGTTTTCGGCCTGCTCTTGTGTGATTTCTTTTTCGTCGTCGAGCAACATAATTTGAATGGCGGTTTTTGCGGGGATTGTTTTGGTTTAACCCGTTTTCAGGCTCCACTTCGAGGACGGAGCCTTTGCCCTTGTTTCCGCTGCGACCCGACCGGGTCGGCAAAAACGGGCGCGAAGATAACACAAGCGATTGAAAATGAACCCGCAAGGCTAAAAGCAAATGCATTGTTTTTCTACCCGCCCGCCGTTCGCGGGCGAAGTAAAAAAGCCGGGGCGGGGGGGGGTGGGGGGGGGCGGGGGTTTGGGCGTGGGCGGCGCCCCAATCCCCCCAACGCCCGTCGGGGTCGGTGCCGCGCCCGCTGAGCGTCGTGCCGACGATGTTGCCCGACAGCGTGAACGACTTTTTGGCAACGGTATCGGCCTGCCACGAGAGCGCAACGAGGCCGTTCGAGACGGAAATTTTGACCTTCGTTTTCGTCGAATCCGGGTGCGTGAGCTGGGCTTCGGGCGCGTCGTCGCCGGGTTTGATGTTCAGGTTGCCCGCTGCCGTGCCGCCGATTTCGAGGCCGAAATCGCCGTAGAGGTTTTTGGGGAAAACGTCGGCCAAGTCTTTGACGATGAAGCCTTTGCCCGCCGACCACGTTTGCAGCACGGCGGTTTTTTTGTCGAAAATGGGGCCGTCGGCGATGACGAAGCTCGCCAGTTTGCCCGGTTCGAGGCTGCCCACGCGGTCGTAAATTTTCAGGAAATTGGCCGGGTGGAAGGTCAGTGCCTGCAACGCGGTTTGTTCCGTGAGGCCGTGCTCGATGGCTTTTCGGAGTTGTTCCATGAACTTGTTTTTTTCCTTTAACCCATTGGTTGTCAGGGCGAAAGCGATGCCTGCCGCTTCCAGCCGGGCCGGGTTGGAGGGTGCGAGTTCCCAATGTTTCAGGGTTCTCAAGTCCACGTCGAGCGCGGCGAAGGGGTCGCGCACGTCGGGCGCGTCGGGGAAGTTGAGGCCGACGATGAGCGGCTGCCCGGTGGCCTTCACCGCGTCCAATCGCTGGTACTCGTCGCCGTTGGTCTTGACCAAATATTTCACGCCAAACTCCTGCCCGATGCGCCCGATGCGGAGGATGTCGAGTTTGTCGCTGGCCTCGAAAATCTGCGGCAACGGCTGCGCGGCCAGCCACGCATCGAGGCTCAAGTTGCGCTCGTCGCGCTGCCCGGCGGCGGTTTTGTACCATTGGCCGTCGAGGTAGGTTTGGCGGATGAGCGCGATGCAGCCCATGAGCGAGGACGGGTAGTTCTGTCCGCTCGAACCTTTCCTAAAACTCAGAAAATGAGCGGATTGTGGAATCAACAAATTTTCATGCTCGCGTTCGTTGGTCAGCGCGACGACGGCCCCCGTGCCCCGCGAAATGCCGTCGGCGCGGAAAGTTTGCAACGTGGCGAAGCCGAGTTTGCGCCATTCTTCGGCGGCTTTCGGGTCGTTGGCAAACACGTCGGCGGCGTTGAATTCGGGGCGCAGGGCCTCGTTCCACGCGAACGCGCCTTTTTTGTCCGAAAGCGGCTGGGGCGGCCCATCGAAGCGGCCACGCGCAGCGGGTTTTGCCTCCGGCAAGCCGAAATCGGCGGCATAGCAATCAATGAAGGCTGGATAAATCACCTGCCCGGAGCAGTCCACGACCACCGCGTCGCGTGGGATTTGGGCCGCCGGGCCGCAAGCCACCACGCGGCCTTGCCGGATGACGAGCGTCGCGCCCTCCACGCGGGTTTTGTAATCGGTGTAAATCGTCGCTTTCGTGAAAGCATAGCAGCCTTCGCGGGGGTCGGAGGGGGCAGGCACGGGGAAGGTCTTCTGGGCGCGCAGGGCAAAAGTGGAAAAGAGGCAGAGGGCAAAAGTTGAAAGCGCAAATGCGGCGAGCGGGCGGCGAGCTATTTTCATGGACAGTTGATTTTCGGGCAAATGTAAATTTTCATGCGGCTTTTGGATGCCTGCCCTTGCCCGGCCATAAAAATGAGCAGCGGTTGAGCAAGGTTTGGGCTGGTGGCCGAGCAAACCGTGCGCGGACATTTGGGTCGTCAAACCAACACATTCACCCAATCCAGCATCCGAAACATGGCATACATCGGCAAAAAAATCACCGACCCGGCCACTGGCGACACGTTCGAGTTCACGGCCACGACCGCCAGTTCCGGCGGCCAGCACGTCAGGGTTTTGCAGCACTTGCACCCCGGCGGCTTCCTTCCGGTCATGCATTTCCACACCCTCGACGAGCATTTCCGGGTTTTGGAGGGCGAGCTTACCGCCAAATTGGGCAAAGACACTTTTGTCCTCCGCGCAGGCGAGGACATCCTGTTGCCGCGCAACCGCCCGCACACCCATTACAATTCGGGACAATCCGTCTTGGTCATGGAGCAGACCGTCTCGCCCGCGCTCGACGCGGAATCATTCCTCGAAAATTTCTTCGGGCTTCTCTGCGACGGCAAAGTGAAGCACGGCGAGCCGGCGTTTTTGCAAGTCATCGCGTGGCTGCGGCACTTGGAAGCCCGGACATATCTCGCGGCCCTGCCCCAGTCGCTGCAAGACGGGCTGGCCCGGCTGCTCGGCCCGCTGGCCTATTGGCGTGGATATCGGCCTGTTTACCCCCAATATGCGGGTTGAAAAAGTGGCATTTGGATTGTTTTCCGAAAAAGGGCCGCCCGGAGGAACTGCCTCTGGGTGGCCCTTTTTCAGAAAAAACGCTTCTGTGCCGGGGGTTAAACTTTCTATAAAAAGTGTGTGCGGGAAAAGAGCATCTTTGCCCGTCTTGTTTAATCGCCGAACTTTGCTTGACCAAAAAGACATTGGGAAATTGACATGAAATTCTGGACAGCGGAACCCGCCAATCGAAAAATGCCAATCAACCAGTCCACCAATTACCAACCACCGCTCATGCACAAGCTTCTGATAATCATGTGTTTCGGCCTCGCCGCCACCGCGCTCCAAGCGCAACGGCAGCCGACGACCACGACAAACACGCCGAAAACAAGCCTCACGCCCGCCGGTAGCCAACGCCAACCGTCGGCACAGCCGCGCACCCAAACGGGCGCGACCGACCGCTCCACAGGCAGCGGCCAACCCAATACAAAGGCGAAGACCCGCACCACTGCGCGCGGCACCAATCCATACCCAGCCCCGGCCACCCAGCCTGCCCCAAACCTGAACCTCCAAACCACTGCCGACCGCAACGCCACGCCCCCGATGACGACTTCGCAACCTGCCAAAACACCCGCCACGCCGAACGCACAAGCCACGAAAACCGCCACGACAACCGCTACTGCCGAAGCCGCCAAACCTACCGTGAAAGTCGAGTGGCTTACCCTCGAAGAAGCCCTCGAACGCAACAAAACCGAAAAGCGGAAAATCTACATTGATGTGTACACGGACTGGTGCGGCTGGTGCAAACGCATGGACGAAACGACATTTGCAGACCAGCGCGTGGCCGCTTACTTGAATGAAAACTACTATGCCGTCAAGTTCAACGCCGAACAACAACAGGACATCGTGTTCAACGGCAAGACTTACCACTTCAAAAAAGTCGGCAGCCGGGGCTACCACGAGCTGGCCGCCGAATGGCTCAACAACCGACTCAGCTACCCGACGAGCGTGTTCCTGAACGAAGATTTGGAGGTCATCCAGCCGCTGCCGACATACTTGGATGCCAGTAAATTCGAGACGGTCATTACCTATTTCGGCACCGACAGCCACAAACGCACACCGTGGGAGACTTACGAAAAAAACTACGTCGCCAACCGCAACCGCTGAGGCACGGAAAAAGCGACCGCAAAAACCAAAACAGCGAGGCCACGCCGATCACCGGCGTGGCCTCGCTGTTTTGCATCGCATAGTCAGAATGACCCATTTTCAGCGAGCGGCCGCCGGAGTCTTTCGGGAAAATGGTTTCTTTGCGTAGCGTTTTCGCCCGCCTCCGGGCGCGTTTTCCATTAACCAAATCCACGTTTTTCCATGTTTTCAAAATTGACATCCCCGTTTGCCGGGCTGATTTTCGGCTTGTTCTGTCTGTTGAACAACGCCGCCATTGCCCAAAAACAACCCGCCACGCTCGTCGGCTGGGATTTCCAGAAAAACAAGGCCGTGCTCGAAACCGCGCCGCGCCGCTCGGCGGATGCGACCGGGATCGCGTTCCAAATCCCGCTGCCCGACGGCGAATTCCATGCCGCCACTGTGCTTGCCTCGCCCATTTTTACCACCGAAGCGGCAGCCCAACTGCCTGATATTCAGTCATATTTGGTGCAAGGCGATGGCTTTCACGGGCGCATCAACACCACGCCGGAAGGCTTTTTCGGCTATCTGCTGACCCGCGAAGGCTCGGTGCTTATCCAATCCGACGGCAGCCCGAACCGCTACCGCGTGTCGAAATCCGACCCCAGCGAGCTCCGCAATTTTGAATGCAGCGCACTGCGCGACCAAAACTTGGACGACAATGCTGGCGAAAAACAGCGCGGCCTGTTGAACATCAGCAACGGCGCGACGCTGCGGACGTACCACATAGCCATCGTTTGCACCGACGAGTTCGAGGCTGCGAACGCCAACCCGACCCTCACCGCCACGAACACGATGACGGCCATCAACGTCATTTACGAAAGCGAACTGGCCGTGCATTTCGACATCGCGGGCATTGCCCTCGAAAACGGCACCTACAACATCAACACGGGCGGCGGCGCGAGTGCGTACGAGGCCGTCAAAGCCGTGAGCGCGTATTTCACCAACTCGGCCTCGTATGATTTGGGCCACGTTTTCCACAGCCCGGCTGGCGGCGGGGCGGGGCAGGCATATTTGGGGGCCGTTTGCCGGAACACTTCGGTCGGCAATCCGCCTGTTTCGCCCATCAAAGCGGGTGGTTGGAGCGGTGCTTCCAACAACAACGCGACGTGGTGGTACGCGATTTTGGCGCACGAAATCGGGCACATGTTCGATGCTGAACACACCTTCAACGGCACGGCCAGCAGCTGCGGCGGCGGTAACATCAACGCGGCCACTTCCTACGAGCCGGGCAGCGGCACCACGCTCATGTCATATTCGGGCAGCTGCGGCACCGATAACATCCTCATTCCCGGCGGCACCGACCCGATTTCGCAAGCAGATACCGACGACTCGCACTTCCACTCGACGAGCCTGACGGACATGATTACCTACTTCACGAGCGGCAACGGCAGCGGCTGCTCGACGAACACCGCCACTGGCAACACGCCACCCGTCGGCAATGCCAACCCCGGCAGCCAGAGCAACATCACCATCCCCAAACAAACGCCTTTCACGCTCATCGGCTCGGCCACCGACGCAAACGGCGACCAACTGACGTACAGCTGGGAACAGGCCAACCCCGGCCCGCCACACGGCTCGCCCGGCATCGCGGCCAACTCCACGTCCGGCCCGATTTTCCGAACCTACCCGCAAACGACTTCGCCGGCGCGGACTTTCCCGGCCTTGACTTACATTTTGAACAATGCCAACGTGGTGCCCAATGCCAACTTGGGCGAGGTGCTGCCCGGCGTGGCCCGCACGTTGAATTTCAATTTCTTGGTGCGCGACAACCGCGCAGGCGGCGGCGGCACCCATTGCAGCCCGCTCACGGTGACAGTCTCGAACAACGGCCCGCTGGCGGTCACTTCTCCGAACACAGCCATTTCGTGGGCGGCTGGCAGCACGCAAGCGGTCACTTGGAACGTGAACGGCACGAACAACATCTCCACTTGCGCCAACGTCAACATCCTGCTCTCCATCAACGGCGGACAATCTTTCCCATACGTTCTGGTGGCCAACACGACCAACGACGGGTCGCAAAACGTCACCATCCCGACTACCATTCCGGCCACCACACAGGCCCGCATCCGGGTGGAATGCAATACGGGCAATGTGTACATCGTCCCGTTCGACCTCTCCAACGTGAACTTTACCATCACGAACGGCAGCTGCTCGGCGCCCCCTTCGGCCATTTGCCCAGATGCGCCAGTGACGGCAGCCTCTGGCTCGAACGCGCTCAATTTTTCATTTGAAAACTATGTGCCCACACCCACGACCAGCAAAACATTCGCAGTCTCGGCGAGCGACCCGCTCATGACGCGCTGCCGCTGGAACAACGCGGTCACGGCCTGCATGACACCGGGCGGCACGACGAATTACCAGACCTTCCGCTTTATCGTGAGCCAATCCGGGACGTACACGTTCTCGTTTGGTTCCGGGAATTTCCGGGCAGCACATCTTTTTGCCAACACTTTCGACCCGAACAACCCCTGCGCGACGTTCGTGGCCTCGTCCGTCCGCGACGGTGCAGGCTATTACACGGCCATCGTGTCCAACACGTCGGGTAGCCCAAGTATCCAGTTGTCGGCTTGCACGGAGTATTTTTTGGTCGTGGTGACGGAGGGTTTTGGCGGCAACACGACCGTGACCTTCGGCGGGACAGGTTCTATTCACGAACTTTTCACCTCGCCCGGCGGCTATGATTACACCTACGTCGCCGTCAATCAAGCCACCGACCAAGTGGCCGCCGTCAGCCCGACGGCCTCGTTCAGCGGTTTGGGCGGCGGGACGTACTGTGTATCTGGGCTTTCGTATCTCAACTCATTGAATCCCAACGACTTCGTCGGCCAATCGGTCGCCACCATGCTCACCAACTGCGTGCAGTTGAGTGCGAATTGCAAACCCG
>JBKBIC010000001.1:84514-86465 GCA_046299435.1 Saprospiraceae bacterium | reverse complement strand
TAACGATGAAAATGATGTTCTGCACCTCGAATTGCCATGTGTACATGGCTTGATGGATGGGGCGCAGGACGGCGTACACAACAATGGCGGTGACAACCCACCAAATGACTTCGAGCCAGATAATCAACGAGTTATGCTTGGTCATAGTCAGCCGGGCAACACGGCGATGCACTTTAATTCGATGGCAATGGGCGTTGGCAGGCGGTCAATACCGACAGTGGTGCGGCAGGGCTGGCTGTCTTGAAAATACTCGGCGTAGAGGCGGTTGAAGGCATGGAAATCGCGCTCCATGTTGACCAGAAAAACGGTCACGTCCACCAAATCCTCCCAGCGTGCGCCGCTTGCTTCGAGCACAGCGCGAACGTTTTTGAACACCGAACGGACTTGTGCCTCGAAGTCGAACTCTGTGTAATTGCCTGTGGTCGAGCGTTTTAAGCCGGGCACGCCGTCGGTTTCGGGTTCGCGCGGGCCAATGCCGGAGAGGAACAACAGGTTGCCCACTCGCCGGGCGTGCGGGTAGAGGCCGACGGGTTTGGGGGCGGTGGGTGCGTCAATTTTTTCGGAGGAAGCCAAGCGACGTGTGTGTTGGGTTGATTCAGTTGCGGATTTCGTAGCGGCCCATTTTGCTGTATTTGTCAATGCGGGCGGTGATGCGCTCGTCGGGGTCTTGTTTGACGAGTTTTTCCAGTTCGGCTTTGATGTGTTTTTTAAGGGTCTTGGCCATCTCCTCTGGGGCGTTGTGTGCCCCGCCGAGTGGCTCGCGCACGATGCCGTCCACGAGTCCGAATTCGGCCATGTGCTCTGCGTCAAGTTTGAGGGCTTCGGCGGCGATTTCTTTGTAATCCCATGAGTGCCAGAGAATTGAAGAACAGGATTCCGGCGATATGACCGAGTACCAAGTGTATTCGAGCATAAAAACGCGGTCGCCCAGCCCAATGCCCAAGGCTCCGCCCGACGCGCCTTCGCCGATGATGTAGCACAGAATCGGGACGCGCAGCTGTGCCATCTCGAAGAGGTTGCGGGCGATGGCTTCTGCTTGGCCGCGCTGCTCGGCCTCCAAGCCGGGGTACGCACCCGGCGTGTCAATCAGCGTGACGACCGGGAACCCGAACCGTTCGGCCAACTTCATGAGCCTCAGTGCTTTGCGGTAGCCTTCGGGGTTGGCCATGCCAAAATTCCGGTACTGGCGCATCTTGGTGTTCACGCCTTTTTGGTGCCCGATGACCATGACCGTCTGTCCGTCGAGATTAGCAAGCCCGCCCACGATGGCATGATCGTCGCCATTGTGGCGGTCGCCGTGCAGTTCGATGAACTTTTTGCACATCGTGGTCACATAGTACAGGGTATAAGGCCGCTCTGGGTGGCGGGAGAGTTGCACTTTTTGCCAGCCATTGAGGTTGGCATAGATTTCCTTTCGCTTGGCTTTGATTTTGCCTTCGAGTTCGCGCACCATGTCGGTCACGTCAATTTCGCCCTGCTGGCCGACTTCTTTCAGCTTCTCCATTTGCTCATAGAGGGCTTCGAGGGGCTTTTCGAAATCCATGAAAATCATTGACATACGGCGCGAAAAGTTGGTTGTGAAATCTCGCAATGGGCGATTTTTTGCCCTTTGCAGCGGGCGGCAAATGTACGCAACAACCCTGCACAGATTATTTTTAAAAAATTTTCCCCTGTAAGGTTTGGCCTTGTGAAAGGTCGGTTTCTATCTTTGCCCCGCTTTCGATGGAAAGTAAACGGATTGGTAGTTCAGTCGGTTAGAATGCCGCCCTGTCACGGCGGAGGTCGCGGGTTCGAGTCCCGTCCAGTCCGCAAAAAATTTCAAAGCCCGTTGCGTTCGTTCGCAGCGGGCTTTTTGTTTTGATTTCGCTGCTCCCGCTTCCGTCCGTAAAAGATATTTTACCTTGCCCTGACAGAACACCTGCCACCACCGCGCACCCGCGCCCGTTATGTC
>JBKBIC010000001.1:81717-84504 GCA_046299435.1 Saprospiraceae bacterium | reverse complement strand
CAAAACCAAGCCATACACGGGCTGTTTGAGTGATATTTCCCCGATGTTGAAAGCGAAAATGGAACATCCGGTGAATTTCTATCACATTCAAAAACCGTGTACGATGAAACCCGACTCTTTTAGTTCGCACGTCCGCATTGTCCAATATATATTCTTTTTCCTTTTTTCCTTGGTTGGGCAGCCTGAAAAACTGGCGGCACAGATACCATTCACTTGCCAAGACCAGTTTTTCCTGACGTTCGTGAAGCCCCCGACCTCGCTGAACGAGGTGCTTATCAATTCCCAAAACAACGTCGAGTTCCAAAGCATCAACTCAAACGTGGGCATCGAACTCAACGCCGTGGGCTACCGCTCTACTGACAATTTCATTTACTGCATCGCCCCGGCCACCCGGCAATTAGTCCGTTTGGATGCCTCCGGCACAGCTGAGATTTTGACGAACCTCCCGCTCAACCCTGCCTACTCCTACTTCGCCGGCGATGTCACGCCCGACGGGCGGTTCATGTTCGTCATCGGCACGGGCACGCTTTTCACCGGCCAAAACGTGGCGGCGGAAATGGCCCGCATCAACTTGGAAAGCGGGAACTACGAAGTCGTCCGGGTCCCGATGAACACCAATGCCTTGATTTTTGACATCGCGTTCAACCCTGTTTCGGGCTTGCTTTACGGCTATGACTCGAACGGGTTTCGGCTGGTTCGAGTGGACGAAAATTCAGGTGTGGTGAGTTTTCCGTTCCCGCCGTCTTCGGCTCCGGGCATCACGGGCAGTATTTTTTTCGATGCGTTCGGCAACCTGTTTGCCTATGGCAGTTCGGGGGCTTTTTCGCAAACCCAAAACCGCCTTTTCCAAATCAACACCCAAACCGGTGCTTCCCAACTCCTGACAACAGGCGAGAGCGTGGAGGCTTCCGACGGCTGCTCCTGCCCGTACACGGTGCAGCTGACCAAGACCGTGAACCGCCAACAGGCTTTCCCCTGCTCAGAAATCGAGTACACATTCACCATTGCCAACACTTCCGGGCGGACGCAGATGGATTTGCTTTTGGAGGATGTTCTGCCTACGGGCTTCACTTTTGTCGGCGTGAAATCGAACCCGCTTGCGGGCATCGTGCTGAGCCAACCGGGAGACAACCGCTTCATTGTGAGTGATTTGCAAGTGCCCGTCGGCACGCACGAAATCACGATTTTGGTCAGCGTGGGCAACGTTTCACCCAAGATTTACAAGAACCAAGCGCGGCTCCGCAACCTCCCCGCGTCGCTCGGCGGCTCGCGGCTTTCGGACAATCCGTACACCTTGCTCAGGCCCGACAGCACAAGCATCGAAATCATCGGCTTGCCGTTCACAAGTTTGGAAGTGGACACGACGCTCTGCGCAGGCAACGAATCCGTGCGCCTTGATGCCGGAAAACTCGCCGCCGAACTGGGCACCGGAGTCAAATTCATCTGGCAGGACGGCAGCACCAATGCCACGTTCGACGCGCCTGCCGCTGGCAGTTACCGCGCCGGGATAATCGTGGGTTGCGACACGGTCTGGGTCAATTACGCCGTGCGCGAGGCCGGCATCCGCGTGGATTTGTCCGAGTATTTTTTCGAGAAAAAACTTGGCGACAGCCTGTTCGTGGGAGCAACTGCGACGCTTTTCAATGCGCAGGTGGCAAATTTTCAATGGCTCGACCCGCAGCCCGGCTCGGTGCGCTGCCCGACCTGCCCCGACACTTGGATTCAGGCGTTCAACGACTTGACCTACATCGTGCGAGCCGAAAACGAGTACGGTTGCTGGGACACGGCATCCCTGAATCTGGTGGTCTTGAAAAATTACAATGTCTTTTTCCCGAACGCCATCAAGCCCGACGACGAGTCGGACGCGGCCAATGGCATCTTCATTGGTTTCGGCGACGCAGCCACGATGGTCAAGCGATTGGCCGTTTACTCGCGCTGGGGCGAGCTGATGTTCGAGGCAAACGACATTTCGCTGAATGACCCAAGCACCGGCTGGGACGGGACTTTCCGGGGCAGGCCCGTGCCGCCCGGCGTGTACGTTTGGGCCGCCCGCCTCGCATTTTTGGACGGCAACTCGGCCAATCTTTCGGGCGATGTCACCGTGATTCGATGACGAAAACTGCTGGTTTTGTCCGGGGCTTTTGCCAGATTTGTGCGCCCGTTCAGTCCAAAAATCAAGCACGGGCCGCCGCAACATGATTCCTTTTTCGACTACCGATGCACTCCGCATTCTTGCCAAAACGCCCGGCCTGCTGCGCGATTGGCTGCACGATTTGCCCGAAAATTGGCTCCAAGCCAACGAAGGTGCCGACACTTTTTCGCCATACGACGTGGTCGGCCATTTGATTCATGCCGACCATTTCGTGTGGGCAGTGCGGGCGCGCCGGATTTTGGAGCACGGCGAAAGCCTGCCGTTTGACCCGACCGATAGCCGAGGGCACTACGAATATTGCAAAGGCAAATCCTTCGGCCAACTACTCGACGAGTTCGAGGCGGAGCGCACCGCAAACCTCGAATTCCTGCGGGCCGCGAATTTCTCCGAAGCACAGCTCGACCGGGCGGGCACCCATCCGCTCCTCGGCAGGGTGACGCTCCGCAACCTGTTGGCGACTTGGACGGCGCACGACATGGCGCACATCGCCCAAATCGCAAGGGTCATCGCAAAGCAGTACACCACCGAAGTCGGCCCTTGGATTGAGTTCCTGAGCATCCTACACGACCGGAAGCCGGGAGCGGGGGGGGGGGGGGGGGAGTAGGTATGAGTGTAGAGAGTGAGGGGGGGAGTGG
>JBKBIC010000001.1:0-81707 GCA_046299435.1 Saprospiraceae bacterium | reverse complement strand
AAGTTTAGGCTGTGGCAGCTGCAACGTCGTTTTTTTGTCTTTGAAACTGGCCCATGCCCACCCAAGCTACGAGCGCAAGCCCGGTCACGACGTACCAAAGCGCGTTGTAGCCCCAAGCCGCGATGACCTGTGTGCCGAGCATTGGGGCAAGCACATTGGAGATGGAGTACGACATCGTGTACATCGCCATGTATTGGCCTTGTTTGCGGTCGCCGGCGCGGGCCGATACCCAGCTGTTGCTGAACGGCATGACGAAAATCTCCCCGAACGAAATGGCCACCATGTAAATCAAAGCAGCCGCCATGCCCCAGCCCGGTGCAAAGAGCGTGAACGCGAAGTGCGACACTCCGTACAGGATAAGCCCCAGCCGAACCCATGTCAGTCGGTCGCGCTTGCCCTCGATTTGGAAAATCAGCGGCATCTCGATGAGCACCACCAACGCGCCGTTGATGGCCGAGACCCACCCGATTTTGCCCTCGTGCCAGCCGTAAACCTCTTTGAAAAAGACCGGCACCGTCCAGAGGATTTGCATGAAAGCAATCGCGCCGAGCATCGTCAGGCCCAGAAATTTTAGGTACTGCACATCGCGCAACGGATGCACATCTTGTTGATTTTCAACGCCTTCGCCAGTATCAGGCTTTGCCTCTGGGGCGGCCACTTGGCGTTCGCGGAGCGTCAGCCGGAGCAAAAGCGCGGCAGCGAGGCAGGTCAGGCCGTCAATCCAGAACAGCCACTCCCAACCGAACGTGTACACAATAATGCCGCCGAGCGCGGGCGCGACCGTCCAGCCCAAATTGTACGACATCCGCATCAGCGAAAAAGAGCGGGTGTAGTTCTCCGGTTTGGTGTTGCGGATGATGGCCACCACGTTCGCCGGGCGGAACACATCCGAAATGAAACTCCACACCCCGACCGTCAGGCACATTGCCCAAAAATCGCGCACCGTCAGCAAACTGATGAGGATGAGGCCGTTGGCCGCGAGGCTCCAAAACTGCACGCGATAATAGCCCACCTTGTCGGTCAGCCAGCCACCTGCGTATGCGCCCGCAATCGCGCCCACTCCGAAACACGACATGACGTAGCCCGCTTCGCGGATGCCGTAGTCGAGTTTTTGGGTCAGGTACAAGGTCATGAACGCGATGACCATCCCGCCGCAGCGGTTGACCAGCGAGACCAAAGAAAGCAGCCAAACATTGTGTGGGATTCCGCGAAACGAATCGCGCCAGTGGGTGAAAGCACGCGCAAGCATAGGCAGGGAAGTAGAAGGTGAATCCGCTCCGGTCGCCGGAGCACGAAACAAAAAACTGAAAAGCCGGGGCGAAAGTTCCTGTTTCCCAAATTTGATTTTTCAGGACTCGAAACCGTAGGCATCCATGAACGCTCGGTACCGCTCGTCCAACCGCAAAACATCGGGATTGCCCACGACCACGACGTGCTGCCGCGCCCGCGTCAAGGCGACATTCAGCTTCCGGTCAACGCCTTCGGCAGAGCGCGAAACGAGATTAGACAGCTGTGCCGGGCTGTTGGCGCAAGTCGAAATCAGGATGATGTCGCGCGCGCCGCCTTGGTAGCGTTCCACCGTGTCAATTGTCAGCTCGTCCGGGTCGAGGTCGAGTTCCGCGAGCGATTGGCGGATTTGTGCGATTTGCGCCCGCCAAGGGGTGATGATGCCCAGCGTCGAGGGTCGCCAATCGCGCCCGTTCGCGGCCCACAGTTTTTTGAAAAAAACGACCAGCTGCGCCACTTGCGCTGCCTCTGGGCGGCTGCTTTTTTGGTTCGGCAAAACGCTGGTTTCGGCAGGCACGGGCAGGAATACGACCCGACGAGCGGCAAGTGCTTGAGCAATCCCCGAATCCGCTGCAAACGATTGATTTTCAAAGCCAAGCGGCTCGGTTTGCACCCTGTTGTCGGGGCTGAGTGTTTGCAAAAAACCGCCATAAAATTGTCGGTTCGGGAAGTCCATGATGTCGGTGTGCATCCGCCCCTGTCGGCTCAACCGGGCGAAAGCCCAGTGCCAATCCTCTGCCTCGCAGCGTCGGTAAAGCCGCTCGAAATACGAATCGCGCAGGTCGGTCAGGCCGATTTCGTGCAGGCCCGATTCTGGTGGCACGAGGGTCGTTTCGGGTCGCTGCACCGTAATGGCTGGCAGCTGCCTGTGGTCGCCGATAAGCGTGAAATGGTCGAACCGTGAAAGCAACCCAATCAACTGTGGTTCAAGCAGTTGCGATGCTTCGTCCACCACCAACCGCTGGAATTTTTTGAGCCGCAGCACCCCGTCGTTTTGCGCGAACGAGGCTACCGTGCCCACGAAAATCCGGTGCTGTTGCAGGATGTTTTGCAGGTCCTTCCGGGTTTTAGCCCCAGCGATTTTCGCGTTCAGCAGCTGCCCCCGGAAGCGTTCAGCCGTCGAAAACCGCGAGCCGATGCGGAGGTACAGGTCTTTGATGGTGGACGGCTGTCCAGTTTCCGATTGTCTGCCGTCTGCCGTCTGCCGTCCACCGTCCACCAAAATACTTTCGAGTGCCTCGCAAATCTCGTCCACTGCCCGGTTCGTGTAGGCCAACAGCAACAAGTTGTCCTGCGTGTTTTTGAGCCAATACTCGGCCAAAGCCCGCAGCATGACGGAGGTTTTGCCCGTGCCGGGCGGCCCCCAGAGCAAGAAATAGTCTTGCGAGGCGATGATTTTCTGAAAAATAGCGGCTTGCTCGTCGGTTAAGCCCCCCCCAACCCCACTGTCGGGAGGGAGAACAACTCCTCCCCCAACGGGGGAGCTGGGGGGAGCCGCCGTCAGCAATCGCGCCCGTTTTTCCTTGTCGGCCCCGGCCCACTCGAACAAGCTGCGGTGCATATTGGCGAAGCCGTTTTCCATCATGTCCGGCTCGATGTGCCAGTGTGCCCCGTCCGCAATCTCGAAGGGCCGACGGTTGAACTGCCGATAGCGGAGCTGCACGCGGACGTGGGTTTTGCCCAACTCGACAATGTTGCAGCGGATGATTTGGCTTTCGAGCACGGTGTCTGTCTCGGTCTCCGCAGGGTAGAGCAGGGCGATGTCGCCAACGCGGAAATTGGCGAGCGGGTTGGTCAGTTCCGTTTTTCGGAAAACAAGCTGCGGGTCGGGCGCATCGGCCTGATTCTCAACGAGTTCGAGGTGGCTTAGGATGCAGTAGCCCTCCTGTTTTTGGGCAAATGTGCCGCGCCAAAGCGCGGCGTTTCCGTTGAGGGTTTCGCCGTTTTCCTCGCCCGTTTTTGCCAGCATCTGTTCGCGGGCGACGAAGCCGACAAACGAGTTGAAATACTTGCGCTCCAACTCGGACAGGCCCGAATACACGGTTTCAAATTGCGCGAAATCGCGGGCAAGGAAGCCTTTGCCGCCGTCCACCGAGCCTTTCAGTTGCAGGAGCATCGGCACCATTTCCTCGCCGGGACGGATGTTGGCGAGCCGCCGCTCGATGGCCACCAGCTGGTTGCGAAGTTGCATGGCTTCCATTTGTTCGGCAGGCACGGTCGGCGCGAAGCGCAACTGGTTGATTTCTTGGCCGGAATAAAGGATGTACTTGGCCGGGTCGAGCCGCGCCCCGAAGACCGAGCGGACGAGCAAATCGTACAGCAGCGTTTGGGTGAAATGGCTGCGCGAAATGCCATAACTATTTGGTTTCCAAACGCTTGCGCCGCCTTTCAACTCCACGATGGCGGCTTTTTCCTCGGTTTTGAAAAACAGGTCGAGGCGGCCTTGCAGGCCGTATTGCTCGCTGAAAAACGACGGCTCCAAGAAGCACTGCGCCGGGTCAATGCCTTCTTTGGCAAAGCCGCCCCCGGCGGTCATCTGGCGGATGGTCTGGAAGTGCCGCTGCGATTTGTCGGCAATGTCCTTCACCTCGCGGTCGCTCATCGGGGCAAACACGAACGGATAAAGTTGGAAGGTTTCGAGCAGCAGCGTGCGCCAGTCCGCATCGGGTTCGGTCATCAGGCGGTCGAGGAAGTGGTTGGCGATGTTGCCCAACAGGATTTGCGGCGTGACCTCGTAAGGCAAGAATTTTTTGACCAAGTACGACAGCGGCTCCGCGCCCGTGTCCTTGAAGCACTCGGCGATGGCCGACACGTCCACCAAAAAATCCGGCTCGATGACAAAAGCTCTTGGGCGGTACTCCCCATGCCGGTCAATGTCCACGTCGAGCAGGTTGAGCGTGACCGGGAAGCCAAAGGTTTTGCGGATGCTCTGGATACTGCGGTTGAAGTTTTCGTTGCGGTCGGGGATGTTGTAGCGCACGCGCACGGGGCGTTCCGGCATTTCCTCGTCGAGGCAGACGAGGCAAAAATTGTCGGCATCGTCGCGCACGGCCACCACGCGGGCACGGGCCTTGTAGTCCCAGATTTCGGGCTTCACAAACTCATATTGCTCACCAACTTGCAGTAAATCAACGACTTCTGGCGGCAGGGCCGAGCCGGTCAGCACCAAAATTGTCTCGGCCACAGCCCGGATGCCGAGCGAAAAATCCCGCTCTCGGATAGCTTCCGGGTCGGGGTTGGCGCGGGCTTTTTCCGAAACACGACGGAAAAAATGGACGACGCGCAACGTGTCGGGCTGGAAATTGAACTTGTGCCCCGCGTAGCTGATGCGGGCAAAAAGCGTGTTGAACGCCAGCTGCTCCTTTTCGGTGGCCGCCACGAACAGGCGCATGAGCAGCTCGGCGAGCGCGATGATTTTCTCGCGTTGCGACCAAGCGGGGTGCTGGGCAATCTTGATGAGTTCTGCAAAAAGCGCGGGCGCGGCGGTCGGTGGCATGGCGCGGCGAAGGTCGGAAATTTGGCAGCGAAATTGGGCAACACAGCCTTCACTCACTCGCGCCACATCGCCCGCGTCCGCTTGCCGAGCGGGAGCGCGACCCCCAGCCACGGGACGGGGTAGGCATCGAAGAAGCCTCCGTAAAAATCCAACGTGGCCGAGAAGCCTAAGTCGAAAATCGCCGAACGCCCGTTCAGCCGGAAGCCCGCCGAAAGCAGGAGATAATCACTATATCCGTCGGAAAATAAGTGGTTTTCGCTCACGAAGGCCACCCGCTGGTCGCCCTGCCAATACACACTCGCGCCGAGGTAAGGAAAAGGGGCATAGGGTTCGTCGTCGCCAAAGCCCCGCAATTCGTCGGGGTAGATATAATTGAAAAAGCCGCCCGCCGCCACGCTCACGTTTTTCCGGCGGCTCCCGAAGGTGGCCACCCCGTAGCAAAAAGTGCCGACGTTGCCCCACTCGTCCACGAAATTGCCGCCGAGCGCTCCGTCGAAATAGGTCTCGCCCCAATGGAAAAGGCACAGCGCGACGCTCACTTTTTCCGCCCGCAGCGGCGCGGCGAATTTCAACGTGGCCGTGTAATTGATGTACCTGTCTTCAAAAAGGAAGGTCGGCATGAGGCCCACACCCGCCGAAAAATTGTCCGTCAGCCCGACCGTGAAATGGTTGAAAAGCAAATCCCCATTTTGGTAAAACGCCTCGCCTTTTCGCGGGGCAAAGCCGTTTTGGAGCATGAAAGTCTGGGTGAGCTGCGCTTCGAGGAGGGCAGGCGCGAGCAGCCAAGCACATAGCAACAACTTGATTTTCAGCGACATGGATACGATTTTTAACGCTTTCGGTTGTTTTTCAAAGCCGTGCGATGAGCTGCATCAGTTCCGCTTTTTTGGCGCGGGCGACGGGCAACGAGCGGCCTCCGGGCACGATGATTTCGCCTCCGTCCGTGCGGACGATTTTTTGGACGTGCCGCAGGTTGACCAAAAACGAGTTGTGCGCCCGAAAAAACGCGGGGTTGTTCAGCAGCTCCTCAATCTCGCGCAGCGACTTTGACACGATGATTTTTTCGATGCGACCGTTGCCCGCTTTCAGGTGAAAAGTGGCGTAGCTCCCCTCCGATTCGCAAAACACGATGTCGGCCACCTCCACGAAAATCAGCTCCTGCCCGACGGGCAAGGCGATGCGCTCCGGGACGGGCGTGTTTTTGAGGTATTGTGCTGCGTCCAGCTGAGCCGGAAGCATCGGCTGCGAGGCTGTTTTTTGCAGGGATTTCTCGACGGCAGCCAGCAGCTCGGCGCGGTCAATTGGTTTGAGGAGATAATCCAATGCATTGAATTTGAACGCTTTAACTGCATACTGGTCGTAGGCCGTCGTGAACACGAGCCGAAAATCAATCGGCCCGCAAGCCCGCAGCAAATCAAACCCGTTGAGGTGCGGCATCTCGATGTCGAGAAAAACGAGGTCGGGCCGCTCGCGCCGGATGGCCTCCAAAGCCAGTTCCGGGTCGTTGAAAACGCCCGCGACCGCCACCTGTGGGCAGTGTTTTTGGAGCAGCACGGCCAGCACATCGGTGCAGTGCGGTTCGTCGTCAATCAGGTAAGTTTTGAGCATCGCCCCCCGAAGCGGCAGTTTTCGCCTCCCTGCAAAAGTGCAAAAAATTTTGCCCCAGCCACTTTCCGGCGGCTGGGGCAAATTGGGTTCGGGGCGACGGAGGGCTTGTGGCATGGCAGAAAGCCGTTTTGGGCAAAGTCGGCGCGAGCAACTGATGCACTGGCTGTAAATCGTTGGTTATTAACGAGAACGCCCCCGTTCTGGCAAGTGCCGGAGCGGGGGCGGTGCTGTTTCACATCTCCAAGAAGTCAGATTTTGACCTCGAATTTTCCGTCTTCGAACCGGGCGTATGGCGGCCAGTTTGGGTTGGATTTGTCGTCACGCTTGTAAACGACTTCAAAAGAGCCTCGCATCAGGCCACCGGTCTTGTCTATCTCTTCAACCCTGATAAAATTTGTCTCTGTCGTATCAACGCGATACCGTGCATTGACTAAATCATCATATCGAAGGTAGTAGCCACCAATAACAGTTGACTTGTTGTTTCCATTGGTTCCATTAGGATAGACACTCGATTTGCTCAATTTGAACGGTACGTTTAAAAAGGGTAAATCCTCGGTTGGCAAACTATCAACTATGTAGTATGTACCTATGGACAGGTAAAAAGTGGAGTCGTCATGCACCAAAGCAAAGGCCGAAGCCTCCCACACCTGCCCATTTAATGTAGCGGTGCATTTTCCAAACTGTTGTGTCCCTTTCCAGTTGTTGCCGATTGCCCAATACATTTCCTCTTTTTTGCAGGACATGAGGAGCAGGAACATGGAGAGCATTAAGGTCTGTTTCATGTTCGTCATTTTTGGATGGTGAAGGTTTGGTTCAATGGGTGTGTCATGCCCGATACATGGAGCCTGTAGATACCCTCTGGTAATTTGGTCAACGGAAGTGTAATGCTGTTGCCCCCTTCTTCCAGAGGGATGTCCTTCGCCATATAAACGGAGCGGCCAAGGCCGTCAAACACAGTGAGCTCGGCGGAACAGTTGGCTGCAGACGAGATGTCTGCATAAATAACTCCATTTGATGGGTTGGGATAGAGTGAAATGCGATCCTTTACGGCAGGCCCGTCGAAGGCGGTAATTCCTGTCGGAGCCTGCACCCGGAAGTTTTGACGACAATCCGTGCAGAGCTGCGCTTTTATGAGGCGGGTATCTGTTACAACTTGGTTGTCGGCAGACGTTACTCTCATGTGTAGAAAAAATTCTGGACAATGGAGTACCCCGATATTTATGTTTGTTCCAGCACCTAAATATTCAGAAGAAGAATAGGAGAAGGTACCTGTTGTGTTCCACCACCAAGTTACTTGATAGGGGCCGACACCCGGAAGACCTAAACTTGGAGGGAATATCGTAGATGTGTAATTTCCATTGACCAGCCCGCTGACTCCGCAAAGCAAGCTCGGCCCGCTTATAGCTGCTCCCAGATCGCCTTGTTTGTAAGCACTTACCATGCAGCCAGTGTTGCGAATGATTTTAGCATTGTCATTCTCTACGGTTCCAGTTGGAGTGCCCAAAAAATTAACACTGGGGTTTGCAAAATTTAGAATTCGTCGGCTGCCGTCAGGAGTCCTAGCATGTATAGTTCTTCTTTCGTCATTTTCACCGGTGGTAAATCGCCAGCCATGAGCACAAATGTCTCGTGTGCTATTGCCGCCATTCGTAGTCCTGTTATGAAGCGCACCCAGTAAATGGCTCAATTCGTGAGCCAATGTGGAACGAGGCACGATCGCTACGGGTACTTCTACTAAAGCATGTCGATGGTTGAGGTTGGGGTCGTCAAACTCTCCAATATCTGCAAGACCATAATCAGGCGACCCTCCGAAAACATATCCCTGATTCGTCAATAGAATACCTAAGTCTGCCCGATAAACATTATCCAACCAATCTGTTGCAACTGCATCGTTACTAAAACTCCCCAGATCTGCTGATGTAGTGGTAGATAGATTGAAATTTGGCGTGTACTTGACCCATCTAAACCTCACCCGTTTCGCGGGGATTGCACTTCTTGAAAACGCCAAGTTCACATTGCTTTCGTACAGCCCGACGACGGAGGAGATAGCCCCTACATTGTCGCGGATGAACCTGTTGGCGGGGGCGGTTATGAAAAGCAGCACGTCAATCACGGCTGGACAAGTGTTGTTTTCATCTTCGCAGTTGTCCACGCTGCCGGACGGAGAGGTGTTGTTTGGGTCGCCCGGAGGAAGGTGGCAGTCCCCGCCGGGTATGGATGCCTCATCCGTCTGAACCAACAAGCTCACATTTTGGCGTAGCGGAGAAATAGACCAAGAACCAGCGTCTGTCTGAATCACCCCAGCCATGTAGCCTCCCTTGTTTGAGATGGTGACGATGCCGGAGCCATCAATTACACCCGACCATGCGTAGTCGTCGGCAGCGCGGAAATCGGCCCATTCGGCTATAGCGGTCATGGTCAAGCTGGAAGACCCGTGTGGCACGGAAAACTGGATTGTGTTGGATTGGAGCACGGAGAAGAGGTCTCCAACTTCCACCACGCGCACATCCCCAACATAGGGGGAATTGTCGTATTCAAGTTTCAAGGCACTTTCTTCTGTGGTCAGCGTGATTTCGGTTGGCAGCATTTCACGAATCAACGTAGTCTGTGCGACAAGGCTTAGGAGCGGGACGAGAAGCAGAAACAGGACTGATAGATGATGCTTCGAATACTGGCTTTTAAGGTTGCGGGGTTGCGGGGTTGCGCAAAATCAGATTTTTTGTCATACTGAAAAATTTAGGTGGTGAATTTTGCCAAATGGCTCCCTAAGTTAAGGAAGCCGGATTTATAAAGACAAAACCACAACCGTCCTTTATCATACAACAACATATTTTCTTTTGTTTGCATGATGTGTTTGCCAAAGTATTCCTTGCAAACATCCGGTTATCAATAGTTTCGGCATGATGCCGCGAAAGGGGACGGCAACGCCGAACAAAAAAACGCCTCGTCGTCTGGTGGCAGCAGGTAAGTAGCTTTTCAAAAAAGTGCAAAAAAATTTGCCCCAGCCACCCTTCCGGCGGCTGGGGCAAAATGGGTTCGGGGCGGTGGGCCGTCTCACTTTTTGGATGCGGTCAGGCTGGACAATTTTTCAGCGGCATCCAGCAGCTTGACCATTTCTTGGCGGTAGCCGTTGGGGTCGAAATTTTTGGCCGAAGCTGCCGCACGGGCACGGGCCTGTGCCCACGAAGCCGTGCCTTTGTGCTTTGAATCGCGGAGCAGCAGCCCGAATTCGGCCACCGCCGAGGCCAGCAGAAAGTTGTCGCCCGTCCGCCCGATGTCGCGGGGCGACACGGCTTTTTCAATCAAACGGCTTTTGTGTTTGCCCGTCGGCGGCTTGTAGCGGAGGCGGAGGGTCATCAAATCCTCCGGCTCGCGCTGGCCGACCTCGGCGGTTTTTTCCGGATCAACGGGCCAGCGGTCGGTGCGGACGGGCACGATTTCGTACAGGGCAGTCACGCGGTGGCCTGCGCCGAGTTCGCCCGCGTCCTTTGCGTCGTTGTCAAAATCCTCTTTTGCCAGCACCCGGTTTTCGTAGCCGATGAGCCGATATGACGCGACGACCGCCGGGTTGAAGTGCAGCTGCAGTTTCACGTCTTTGGCGATGGCGTACATGGTACCGCCGAACTCCCGCACGAGCACTTTTTTAGCCTCGTCCAAGCCATCAATATAGGCGTGGTTGCCGTTGCCCTTGTCGGCGAGGGCCTGCATTTTTCCGTCCTGATAGTTGCCCATCCCGAAGCCGAGCACGGTGAGGTAAATGCCGCTTTCGCGCTCATTTTCAATGAGTTTTGTCAAATCCTCCTCGCTGTTCGCGCCCACGTTGAAGTCACCGTCGGTGCAAAGGATGACCCGGTTGTTGCCGCCTGCGGCGAAATTGTCCCGCGCAACTTTGTAGGCCAATTGGATACCCGCGCCGCCTGCCGTGCTGCCGCCTGCGCTCAGGTTTTGGATGGCTTGACGGATGGTTTCCTTTTGCGAAGAAGGCGTGGACGGCAACACCAAGCCAGCAGCCCCGGCATAAACTGTCAACGCGACGCGGTCTTCGGGCCGCAATTGGTCGAGCAAAAGGGACAGCGACTGCTGCACGAGCGGCAGTTTGTTCGGGTCGCCCATGCTGCCCGACACATCCACGAGGAACACGAAATTGCCCGGCGGCAGCTGGCCGAAATCCATCTCGCGGCCTTTCATCGCAATCATCAGCAGCTGGTTGCCGGGCTGCCACGGGCATTCGCCGAGCTCCGTCGTGATCGCGAACGGGTCTCCGTTTTGGGGCGTATCGTATTGATAATCAAAGTAGTTGAGCATTTCCTCGATGCGGACGGCATCGCGTGGCGGCAGTTGGCCGGCATCCAAAAAACGCCGCACATTGGCGTAGGCCGCTCCGTCCACGTCAATGGAAAATGTGCTGACGGGTGTGTCCTTGACCTCGAAAAAAGGGTTCTCCACGATTTCGTTGTACTGCTCGCGGGTGGCTTCCGGTGGCGCGATGGTGTCGGCTGGCGCATGGTTTTTGTTTCGCGCAGCCCGCGCGGTTTCCGGCGCACTGCCGCTGACGCGCACCCCGTCAATGTAGTAATTCGTGTTTTGAGCACGGGAACCCCTGATGTTTACCTCCTCTTCCTTGCCCGCTTTTCTGGACTTTTTGGGTTTGCCTTCGGGCTTTGATGGCTGCACGACATAGCCGCAGGAAGCCTGGTCTTTTTTGAGTAGTGATACCTTGGCTCCCACGACGACGCACTCCGCCAACTGTGTCCCGGCTTTCAAACTGAAATCCAAGTTGGTGATTTGGCCCGCTTGGACGAGCACGCCGGTCCGTTTTTCGCTCGTGTAGCCTGTGTACGAAACCTCCACGTCGTAAGTGCCGGGGTCAAGTTGGAGGCGGTAGATGCCGTCGTAGTCGGATGCCACGCCGCGCACGGGCTTGCCGTTTTGCAACATCAAAACATTCGCGCCGATGAGGGTTTCCCCTGTTTCGGCATCCAGGATTTTCCCGGTCAGGATGGTTGGGCCGTTGCTCTGGAAAGCCGCCGTGGACAGCAGCAGCAAGAGGCAGAAAATCGCGTTTTTCATGTGGAAAAGTTTGATTGGTGAATGATGGGAAATGCCCGGCCATTGGCAGCGGAAAACCCACGCCATGACCATTGAAAACAGATAGAGTTTGGGAAAACTGGATTGGAAAAATCGCCAAACGCGGCGGATGCACAGTGCGGGTGTTGGATGCAGGGCTGCCAACTTTTTGCACACAGGCCGTGCAGGTTTTTCTCCAAAAAAATTCGCCCCGGCCACTTTGCAGCGGCCGGGGCGAGTAATTTTTGTGCAAAAAGTCAGTGCACTATTACCAAATCAAACTTTCCAAAAACCAATGAGTGAGTGGGTCAATGAGTGAATGAGCGATGTGGCATAGTTCATCACTTATCATTCATCGCTCATCACTTATCCCTTCCCGCCTTTCACGCGGCGACTTTCTTCATCAAGGCCGGTTTTGCGCTGGCGGGCGGCCTTCACCTCGGAGCTGCCGAAGCGGTAGGAGAAGTTGAGCGTGACGGTTTGGCTTTCCCATGTGCCGCGCCCGATGAACACGAGGCCCGGCGTGAACACGTTTTCGCCCCTCCAACCCGCAGTGCCGAGCACGTCGCCGACGCGGAGGCGCATCTCGCCCTTGCCGTCCCAGAGTTTTTTCTGCAAACCCACGTCCATCGCGCCCTGCGGTTTGGCGCGCATGGTGCCCCAAAACGAAGCAGAATTGTACCAGCCGGACACCTGCAAACCGAAGCCTTTGGGCAATTTGATGTTCTGTTCGCAGTAGCCATTGAAAGCCGAAAACGCTTGGTCAATCTCGAATGGCTCGCTGAAACCGTCGTCAAAACGCGCCTCGAAGTGGCTGCGGAAACCCGTGAGGCTGATGAAGCCGTCCCACCATTTGGTGATGGGGGTCGGAGCGTTGAGGCTCAATGTCCAGTTTTTCTGGTCGGCCAAGTTCTCGTTCGTCATGAAAGCGGCTCGCGGGTTGTCGGGGTCAATGCCGAGCACCTGCGTGAACACATCATTCGTGTGGCTATAGCCGAGCGAAAGCACCGGATAGCCTTGATAGGTCGGGGCAATCTCGAAGCTGTTGGTGAATTGTGGGCGCAAGCGGGGGTTGCCGCGCTGGTAGGTCAGCTCGTCCAGTTTGTTCTCGAACGGGTTGAGGTCTTGGTACGATGGGCGGTCAATGCGGCGGCTGTAGGTGGCGTTCAGGCCGATTTTGTCGGTGAACGAGTAGGTCACAGCCGCGCTGGGGAACAGTTTGGTGTAGGTGGCCTCCACTGTCGAGTCGGTGTTGTTGTAGGTTTGGAGGTCGCCCATGTAGTCGGTGTTTTCCAGCCGGAGGCCCGCCTGCAGGTTGAGTTTTTTGCCGAATTTCCGGTTGTAGTTCACATAGCCGGCGGTCGTGCGCTCTTCATAAACGAAGCGGTTGCTGCGGTTTTCGTCGAGGTCGTCTTGGCCGTTGATGACGTTGAAAAAGTCGAAGGTGTTATCAGTTTCGACATTGGCGATTTTGAAGCCCACGCCGAGCACGCCTTTTAACAAGTTTTGCTCGTAGTCGGCTTTTGCAGTCGTGATGTCAATATCGGTCGGGGTGTTGTTTTTGTAGAGCAGGTAGTTGATGCGTTCCGCGTTGTCGGTGGAGCGGTAATCGTTGGGCTGGAAACTGTTGCTGCGGTTGCGGTAGAAGCCCCGGTCAATGTCAATGTTCAGCGAGTGGCCGGAGGTGTCGGCAAAACGGTAGTTGACATTGAAATTGTAGTTTGTGTGGGTGAGGTCTTGGGTGTTGGTGGCAACGAGCAGCGAATCAATGTTGGAGACTGTAGCCGTTTGGCTGATTTGGGTGCGGCTTTTGGATTCCCAGCCGCCGTGATTGTAGCTGCCGTTGGCCAATACGCCGACAGTGTGCTTGCTGTTCAGCGACCAATCCGCGCCTGCACGGGCACTGCTCCAGCGGCTCATCCAGATATCTTTGGCGCGTTGGTCGAACTGTGTGCCGTTCTGCGTCCGCACAAAATCGTTGGTGTTGTGCCAGTCGCCGTAGTGGTTGTTGAACGAACCGAACACGTTGACATTTTTGCTGCGGTTGTTCAGGCTGGCGTTCAGGCCGCCTTTGGCTGTCTCGCCGTACACGCCTTCGAGGCCGATGTTGCCGTTGGTGCCGAGGGCTTTGTTTTTCTTCAATTTGATGTTGATGATGCCCGCGTTGCCGCTCGCGTCGTACTTGGCCGAAGGGTTCGAGATGATTTCGATGTTGGCAATGTCGGCGGCCTGCGTGCCCTTCAAAAGAGCGGAAAGGTCTTTGCCGTCGAGCGGCACATCGCGGCCGTCAATCATGATTTTGACGGCGTTTTTGCCTTTCACCTGCACGTTTTCGTTGTTGTCCACCGTCACGCCGGGAGCTTTGCGAAGCAGCTCGAGCGCGTTCAGGCCAGTAGAGTTGACGGTGCCTTCGACGTTCAGAATCGTCTTGTCGGCCTTGACCTCAACGGGCGGGCGGCGGGCCACGACGACCACTTCGGAGATTTCTTTGGAGGTTTCGGTCAGTTCGATGCCGTCCACCGCGAAGGTGCCGCCTTTGTATTCAAAGGCTCGGCTGGCGCCTTTGCCCAAGCCCAAAGAACTGGCTTCGATGAAATACATGCCTGGTTCGATGCCCGGAAAATCGTAGGTGCCGTTTTCGCCCGTGACCGTGCCGCGCACGAGCGAAGAGTCTTTCGCGGCCTTCAGGAGGACAGTGGCAAAATCAGCTGGCTTGCCAGCGGCTTCGACAGAGCCTGTTATTTTTTGGGAAAACGCCGTCTGGAAAACGGCCACAAGCAGGGAAAAGGAAAGGAGGATGGTTTTCATAACTTAATGATTGGGTGCCGGGCGGCACAAAAAATTGAAAGTTGTTTTTGTTTCAGTTGCACTTGATGCAGCAAAGGTGTGGTGTTTTGGTACTTTTTAAAACATAGTACCTGTTAAAACTTGGTACTATTCTATAAACGGTAGATTTTCGGCGACAAAAGTGGGAGCGGCACCGTTCGCGGGTCATCCTTTTTTGACGAAACATCGTTTCTGTTCGGCCAAGCATGAGAGCGACTGAAGACACGCGAGGTTGCAGTTTACCCTGAAAAGAGAGATAAAAAACACATTTGGCAGGACGAATCATCGCGGATGGGAGACGAACGGAAATGACGCTGCCTCAAAACGAACTGCCCGCCCCATGCCCTACCTTCGCGCCCCTATGGCAAGAAAAAAGAAAAATATCGTACTACCGAGCGTCCACATAACGGGCATCGCCGACCGGGGCAAAGGTGTGGGACGCACGGACGATGGCTTGGTCGTCTTCGTCGAAGGCGCAGTGCCGGGCGACGTGGTGGATGTTTTTGTGCAAAAAAAGAAGGGCGGTTTTGCAGAAGGTTACACCATTGAGTTTCGGAAAATGTCGCCGCACCGGGTCGAAGCGTTCTGTCAGCACTTCGAGGTTTGCGGCGGCTGCAAGTGGCAAAACCTTGATTATCAAACACAACTTGCTCACAAACAACAAGTTGTGGAGGACTCGCTGCGGCGCATCGGCAAAGTAGAAATTGGCGAATTCCAGCCCATACTCGGCGCACCGGAGACGACTTACTACCGTAACAAATTAGAATTTGCATTTGCCAACCGCCGCTGGCTGACCACAGCTGAAATGCAAGCGGGCGAAACGAATGAGGCCAACGTACTGGGTTTCCACAAGGCCGGGGCATTTGATAAACTGATTGACATCCAGCACTGTTGGTTGCAAGCCGACCCGTCCAATGCCATTCGAAATGGCATCCGCGACATCACTTTTGAGCAAGGTTTGGAATTTTATGATATGCGTCGGCACACGGGTTTCCTCCGCAACCTCGTCGTACGCCTAACAACAACGGGCGAACTGATGCTCACCGTAAGCGTCGCCCAGCCTGACGAGGAAAAAATCCGGGCATTCTTGGATGCAATTCTGGCGCGTTTCACCGGTCAAATCACGACGCTGGTGTACTGCATCAACCAAAAACTGAACGACACGATGTTCGATTTGCCGATGCACACCTACTTCGGCAAAGGCTACGTCGAAGAAAAACTGGGCGACCTGCGGTTCAAAATTGGGCCTAAATCCTTCTTCCAGACCAACTCCCGGCAAGGGAAAAACTTGTACGACTTGGTCGTGCAATTCGCTGATTTTCAAGGAAATGAGAATGTGTATGACCTGTACACGGGGACGGGCAGCATTGCTCTGTACGTTGCCAAATATTGCCGCCAAGTCGTCGGCATCGAAGAAATCCCGGAGGCCATCGCCGATGCCGAGGAGAACATGAAACTCAACAACATTGCAAATACAGTTTTTTACGCTGGCGACGTGAAAAATGTGTTGTCGCCAGCATTTGCGGAACGGCACGGCAAGCCGGATTTGGTCATCACCGATCCCCCGCGAGCTGGGATGCACGAGAAGGCCGTGCAATTCTTGTTGGAATTATCCGCGCCACGCATTGTTTATGTCAGTTGCAACCCAGCCACCCAAGCCCGCGATTTGCAATTGCTTTCCGAGAAATACGACACCGTGAAAGCACGGCCTGTGGATATGTTCCCGCACACGCACCACATTGAAAACGTGGCCTTGCTCCGGCTGCGTGACTGAACGCAAAAGTCAGTCCGGCAAAAAAGAAAGCGGCGGCCTCGATGATCGAGGTCGCCGCTTTTTTCATGTGGAGCTTTTGCATAAATCAGCCTTCCGCGCCAGCTGCAATTTTGAACTCTGCGGGCTTTACGCCAGACAACGGTTTCGGTGCCGCACCGAGCAATTCGGCACTTGCCTTTTCCGCGAATTTTTCAAAGTTCTTGTTGAATGCAATGGCCAAGGCACAGGCCTTCGCGTCGTAGGCATTTTTGTCAGCCCAAGCATTGCGCGGGTTGAGGAGTTCAGTCGGAACATCCGGGCAGGTGGTGGGCATGGCAAGGCTGAAAATCGGATCAGTTTCGTAGCCGACCTTGTTCAACTCGCCATTGAGCGCAGCTGTGATGAGTGCGCGGGTATATTTCAGTTTGATACGACTGCCTACGCCGTAGCTACCGCCGACCCAACCTGTGTTCACAAGCCAGACATTGGATTTGCTTTTGCGGAGCTTTTTGCCCAACAATTCGGCATAAGCCGTCGGGTGCAAAGGCAAAAACGGTGCACCAAAGCAAGCCGAGAATGCAGCCTGCGGTTCTTTAACGCCGACCTCTGTGCCAGCCACCTTCGCGGTGTAGCCACTGATGAAGTGATACATGGCCTGTTCGGGTGTCAATTTTGAAATCGGGGGCAACACGCCAGAGGCATCACAAGTGAGGAAGAAGATGTTTTTTGGGTCACCATCAGCACGGCTCGGCGAGACAGCATTGGCAATGTGATGGATGGGGTAGGAAACGCGGGTGTTTTCGGTGATGCTGCCATCGGCATAATTAACCGTGCGGGTACCGGGATTGAATTTGATGTTTTCCAAAATTGCCCCATGTCGGATGGCGCGGTAGATGTCCGGCTCTTTTTCTTCGGTCAGGTCAATGACTTTAGCATAGCATCCTCCTTCAAAGTTGAACACTTCGCCCGGTGCCCAAGCGTGTTCGTCGTCGCCGATGAGCGGGCGGTTTGGGTCTGCACTCAAGGTGGTTTTACCAGTGCCGGAAAGGCCAAAGAACAGGGCAATGTCGCCATCCTTACCCACATTGGCCGAGCAGTGCATTGGCAAGGCCTCTTTTGCACGAACTGGCAGCACGAAATTGATGACTGAAAAGATGCCTTTTTTGATTTCGCCCGTGTAGCCTGTACCGCCGATGAGCAGCTGCTTTTTCTTGAAGTTAATGATGGCAAAATTTGGGGAAAGGGTGCCGTCAACGGCTGGGTCAGCGAGGAACCCCGGGGCGCACATCACGGTCCAATGTGGTTCATAGCCCGCGATGTCATCTGCGGAGGGCCGCAAGAACATGTTGTTGGCAAATTGATTGCTCCACGGGTATTCTGTGATTACCCGAATACGCAACCGAAAATCGGGATTGTTACTGGCATTGGCTGCTGCATCGCGGACATACAGTTCTTTTTTGCGAAAATACGCGGCCACTTTGCGCCAGAGCTTGTCGAATTTTTTGGAATCGAAGGGCTTGTTGATTTCTCCCCAATTTACCTTGTTCTTGGTCAAGGAGTCCTCAACAATGAAGCGGTCTTTCGGCGAACGTCCCGTGAACTTGCCAGTATGGATGCAAAGTGCGCCGGAATCTGAAAGTTGGCCCATACCCTTGGAAAGTGAATGCTCGACCAATTCTTCTGGGGTCAGGTTCCAATAGGCTGTTTTATAGCCTTTGATGCCGAGGTCGGCGAGGTCGGCCTTGGGATTTTTCAAGCCTAAATCTTGCATAGCAAATGTTGTGAAGGAGTGGTGGTTGGTGAATTAGCAAATATGAGATTGGTCGGGGGAGTGCAAGGTTATCTCTGGAATTCGAGGCAATTCTTGCCCGTATTTCATGTAAAAAACAAAGGTCAAAGATAATTAGGGGTGTATGTTTTGTGCCCGACATCTTCTCTATTTAAATTTTTTCCATGTGCCTAGAAAGCAACCATTCCCTGAATTTGTCAAAATCAACCCCAAGTTGAGTAGCCTTTTTTTCCTTATCTGACAAATCAGACAAGCGTTTAGGAATATTGATTTTGCGTTCTAAAATGCGTTCCACATCTTCTAAAAATTTGGCAGGGTGAGCCGTTTCGAGAATGACACCCTTTGCGTTGGGTGCACTTGTTCTGTACTCCTGAAAAGCCAAATACCCAATCGCGCCATGTGGATCAATTTCGTATCCATCGAAACGGGCATCTATCTCGCGCATGGCCCTTTCGGTTTCTGCATCTGAAAACGTGAAACCAAAGATGTCTTTTCTCATGTTGTTCCACGTGGAACCATACAAATCCAGCATTCGTGCAAAGTTGGATGGGTTGCCTACATCCATTGCATTTGACAAGGTAGGTATAGAAGGCCGAGGGGAGAATTCACCATTGTCGAGGTACTTAGGCACCACATCGTTGGCATTAGTCGCCGCAAGAAAATGGCTTATCGGAAGACCCATTTTTTTGGCAAAAAGTCCAGCGGTCAAATTCCCAAAATTGCCAGAAGGCACAGAAAACACCACCTCATCGCCGGATTGAAAAACCTGTTTGAATGCCTCGAAGTAATAAAACGTCTGCGGGATAAGGCGTGAAATATTGATGCTGTTCGCGCTGGAAAGCCGAATTAGTGAAGTGATACTTTTGTCGAGAAATGCCTTTTTGACCAACGCTTGGCAGTCATCAAATGTCCCGTTGACCTCAATTGCGGAAATGTTATGGCCAAGTGTGGTCAATTGCTTTTCCTGCAAAGGGCTGACCTTGCCGGAAGGGTAGAGAATAACGACCCGAATGCCGGGCGTTTGGTAAAAGCCAGCAGCCACAGCCCCACCTGTGTCGCCGGAAGTAGCCACCAAAATGACCAATTCGCGGTCTTCTTTGCGGTTGAAGTACGACATGGTTTGCGCCATAAAACGTGCCCCGAAATCCTTGAAGGCCAGCGAAGGGCCGTGAATCAACTCCAGTACAAAGGTCTGATCATCCAGTCGAATAACAGGTGCCGGGAAATCAATGGCTCTTTCAATAATGTTTTGCAAGTCTTCGTCCGGGATTGCACCCTGAATCAAGTTTTGGGCAACCCGGAAAGAGATGTCTGGAAAAGAATATCTGGAAAGGTTTTCGATGAAATCTTTCGGTAAAGCAGGTATCACCGTCGGCATAAAAAGGCCATTGTCGTCGGGGAGACCTTTGAAAATTGCTTCTTTTAATGACACCCGGAGAGTAGGGTTGTTGGTACTGTACAGCTGCATATCAAAGTTTAGTTTTCAGATTTTGGTGATGAGCACTTCCACACGGCGGTTTTGCGCCCGCAGTTCGTCGGTGCTGTTATCGGTCAGAGGTTTGGTCGAGCCATGTCCAAGCACAGAGATTCGGTACGCGGACACGCCTTTTTGCACAAGGAAATCCTTGATGGATTGTGCCCGTTCTTCGGAGAGCCGCACGAGGTCTTGTTCTCGGCCATTGTTGTCGGTGTGGCCTTCGACCCGGATTTCGAGTGTCGGGTTTTCAAAAAGAATGCTCGCCAAACGGTCAAGTTCTCCGAAGGATTTTTCCAAAATCACGGCCTTCGATTGCTGGAAAAAAATGGGGCGCAACTCGATTTTCTCGTTCACCGAAAGCGGGTTCACCTCCAAATCCACCACATAGTAATCTTGGAAAAAATAATAATCACGCCGGAAAAATGCCTCCGCGCTCTTACCAGTATAACCCGGTTTTTCGGGCAGAAGCTCGAACCGGACACCTTTTGGGATTTTCAGGGTGTAGTATCCGTCCTCGCTTTCGAGCACATTTTTAGGACTGCCTTCCGCGCCATAATTGACCCATGCCCGCTTGACCAACTCGCCCGTTTGGGCATTGATGATACGGCCTTTCAGCACAATTTCCGTTGGTTGCGGCGGTGCGATTTGCACCCGAAAAACATCACTATTGCCGTCGCGCCGCGAGGTGAAATACAGATAGCCCGTCGTCATATTGAAATACGGTTGGCTGTCGTCGGCACCGGGTGAATTGATTGGCTCGGTGAGACGGACGGGAGCCGACCAATTTTTCCAAGTATCGTCCAAGCGGCGAGACATGAAAATATCGTTGGCTCCAGCGATGCCTCCTCCCCGATTGGAAGAGAAAAACAGCGTGGTATTGTCCTCCGAAAGGAAGGGGGTGGTCTCGCGGCGTTCCGAGTTGACCGTGCCGCCCAAATGCTGCGGCGCGCTCCACACGTTTTCACTCTCTCGAAAACAGACGTACAAATCCATCTCTTTTGAATCAAATCGCTCGGCGGACAAAATCAGGATTTGCCCGTCGGAACTCATTGTCAGGCTCACATCCGAAGTGATGGTGTAGTAGTCTTTGATTTCGACAGGTTCCGGGAAAGTCCAGCCGCCGTCGGGCAAACGCCGGATGAGCGAAAAACCTTTTTTCATGACCCCCATCGGCTCGAACTGGTTGATGACATAAAATGCATTCGGGTCGGGGGTGATGGCTACAAGGCTGTTTGGCAGTGCGTTGTTCATCGGAAAACTTGGGTGCTCGACGACTTTAAAATCCAATGAGTCTGCCTTTGCGATCCACACATCCTGGTTGAAACCCGAACTTTCCGGCGTAGCGATCGGCTCGTTTCCAATCTCAGAGAAAATAGAGGCAAGTTCCACGCGGAACATTTCAGGAGAAAGCTGGTCGGCCAAATTCACGCTATCGAGAAAGAGCGTCCGCTCAAAATCGGGGCTACCAACGCGGGTGAAAAAAAGCGTTCGCCCGTCGCGGCTCGGCACAGGCGTGATTTCGTCGTACCGGGAGTTGACGATTTCCGGCAGTTTTTCGAGCACAAATTCTTGGGCAGACAAACCCAATGTGCAAAAAATAAAAAACAGTGTTCTTACAAAAAACGACATAGCGTGTGATTTTGGAATCAACGGCCAAAGGTAAGTGACCGTTGGAAACAGCACGGGCTGGTCACTTCGTAGTGCCAGCCCGTGCGCTGATTTTATGGGAAATCGAATTCAATTCAATCGTTCGTAAATGCCCGCGATGCCTTGCCCGCCGCCGACGCAGGCCGTGACCATGCCGTATTTTTTGTTTTGGCGGCGCATCTCGTTGAACAGTTGTACCGAAAGTTTTGCCCCGGTGCAGCCGAGCGGGTGGCCGAGCGCGATGGCTCCGCCGTTCACGTTGAGGATGTCCAAGTTGAGATTGGCTTCTTTTGCCACCGCCAATGCTTGGGCAGCGAAGGCTTCGTTCAACTCAATCATCTCGATTTGTCCCAGCGACATCCCGGCTTGTTTGAGTGCCTTCGGGATGGCCGCGCACGGGCCGATGCCCATGTGGATGGGTTCCACGCCAGCCACCGCGCAGGCGGCCAAGCGGGCGATGGGTTTCAGGCCGAGCGCGTTCATCAAAGTTTCGGACATGACCAGCACGAACGCCGCGCCGTCGGAAGTTTGCGAGGCATTGCCCGCCGTGACCGAACCGCCCTGTGCGAAGGCAGGTTTCAGTTTTGCCAGACCTTCGAGTGAAGTGTCGCGGCGCACGCCCTCATCGGTGTCCACCGAAAATTCGCGCTCGCGGCGTTTGTCGTTTTCGACCCAGACTTCCTTCACTTTCACGGGCACGATTTCATCTTTGAAAAATCCGCCGTCAATTGCGCGGGCCGCGTTCTGGTGCGAGCGCACCGAAAACGCATCCTGCTCCTCGCGGCTGATGTTCCATTTTTTGGCGACAGCCTCGGCGGTCAGGCCCATGCCCACCACATAGTCGGGCGTGTTGGAGGCTACGTTGTAGTTGGGCGCGAGTTTGTAGCCGGTCATCGGGATGAGCGACATACTCTCGGTGCCGCCCGCAATGTAGCACTCGCCCATGCCCGCCCGGATTTTGGCGACGGCGATGGAAATGGTTTCCAGCCCAGAGGCGCAGTAGCGGTTGACGGTCATGCCCGGCACGTCTTTGCCGAGGGCACGGAGGCTGATTTGCCGACCGATTTGCAGGCCCTGCTCGCCCTCCGGGTTGGCGCAGCCGACGATGACATCGTCCACGAGTTTCGGGTCGAGCGCGGGCGTTTGGGCCAGCAAGTGTTTGATGACATCAATGGCGAGGTCGTCGGGGCGGTAACTTTTGAAACCGCCTTTGGATGCTTTGCCGACTGCCGAGCGGAAACCCGCGACGATATATGCTTCTTTCATTTCCAATGAGTGAATGAGTGAATTGGCGAATGTGTGAATCTTGATATAGAACTGGGTTGTGAGGGTCTAGTTCGGAGACGATGATGAGGTGTTGTTGGGCTGGATTTCAGAGCATCTCCAAAAATTCGTCGGAAGTGAGCAGTACAAGGTTGGGAAATTGTACGCGCTTCAAAACACGAAAATCAGAATCATCTGAAACGACAAATGTGGCATTGGCCGCGATAGCACAATCGGTGTATTTGTTGTCGTCTGGGTCATTGGTGATTAGGTTCCAACGATAATGCACATCCACTTTTTCCACGTTGGGCAGATTGAGCAGCAGCCTCACGACATTTTGAGCAATGTCGGGTCGGGTCGTTTTTTCCGCTATTTTCTCTTCGTACTCTGTAAGTATTTCGTTGGATATCAACAACTTAAAGCGTCCTGATTTGAGCGCATCAAAAATCGGGCGGTACTTTCTGTCTATGGGAAGGGAGACAAGCAACACATTGATATCGAGGACGACGCGCATGAGATGAATGGAGGATTTAATATTTAGTTCTCAATCGCTCATGTTTCCAAGTTTCAATCGTAGCATCGTCCCAGCCTTTTTCTTGCCAAAGCGCGGACATATCGCGGTCAATCAGTTCGGCAAAATAGACCGCAAGGATACGTTTTATGTCCAGCAGCTGCGACTCTGGGATATTGGTAGCATAAAGTTTGAGCAATTCCAATTGAAGGTTGCTCATCGGGACGGATTGTGCGACCATGACAATGAATGATTTATCTGATTCATGTTGAGGAACTCGGTTGCGAAGGTAAAGTTTGGGGAAAAGAGCCGACGGCATAATTTCTCAATCCCCCACCTCAAACGATTTCTCCACCACCAAAAACCGCCCCTCGCGCGGCACCGTCGCCGAGATGGTGAACGTGCCGCTGCCCGAAATTTTCTGCACCAATTTTTTCATCTTTTTGTCGAGCAAGTTGCCGGAGACCCGCGCCTCCGACGTGCGGCGTTTTTTCTCAAAAATGAACACCAACTCGGACACATACACGGCATTGCCGAAATCGTCGCGGATGTACAGTTGCTCGTTGAGGCATTGCAGCAGGGTGCTTTTGGAAACTTTGTCGCCGCGCAATTTGCCCCAGTGGATGGAATAATTTTCGGTCTCGTCCGGCTTGATTTCCAGCGGACGGGCCACCCGGACGGGCAGGGTGAGGCGCACTTTCACTGGTTTGCCGCCGTGTTGGCCCGGTTCCCAGCGGGGCATTTTTTGCAAAACTGTCCGAACCTCCGGGCCGCATTTGACGGGCAAATCGCGGAGCACAGTGTCTTGGCTTGTGGCCCCGTTTTCGTCAATCACAAAACTGACGACCAATGTGCCCGACGCGACCACCGGGCTATCGGGGCACTGCAAATTTTCGGCAATGAAAGTCGCCAGCGCGCGGTCGCTGCAAGCACGCTTGGCCGGGTCGGAATTTTTCAGTTGCTCGCAGCCCGCGAAAAACGGCATTTGTTCCACGTGGAGAAATACGCGGGCAGAATCACCGGGCTGCGCCGGAACGCAGGCAGCAGCGGCGAAAACAAAAAACAGCGAAAGGATGAAGCGCACGGTCAAAGGAGAAAATGAAAAAGGGACGAGTCGGGCGGCGGAAAGCCGCAGCCAACCTTACTTTCGGCGGACAAAAGTGCCACATTTTCCCGATGACTTTCCCCGACTGGTTTTTCCCGAAAAAAATCTTCGCCTTCGACAAGGGCAATTTCAGCCAACTGCGGGCCGAGCAAATCCTGCTGACCATTGACAAATTGGACGGGCGCATCTCCGATAGGTTCCCGGAGAGCGGGCTGCGGCGCGTTTGCCAAGAGTTCCGGCAACTGGCCGAAAGTTCGGAAGGCTTGGCGCGGCGACTCGGCGAACCGATTTGGCCGGTACGGGTGGCGGCGTTTTTGGCGGTGGCCTTGCTGGTCTTGGTGGCCGTCGGGGCGGTGAGTTTGTTGTTCCAGAAATTTTCAGCCGACGGGCTTGGCTCATTTTCGGAGCTGCTGCAAACCACCGAGGCGGCCATCAACGAACTGATTTTCTTGGGCTTGGCCCTGTTTTTCCTGACCGGCCTCGAAATGCGGTTGAAACGACAAGCCGCCCTGAAAGCCTTGCACCAACTGCGGAGCATCGCGCACGTCGTGGATATGCACCAACTGACCAAAGACCCGGCCATGTTGCTTTCGTCCGCGCCGCCAACCATGCGCGAGACGGCAGCATCGCCGGAACGGGTGTTCTCCACTTTTGAGCTCTCGCGCTACCTCGATTACTGCTCGGAGATGCTGGCTTTGATTGCAAAAATCGCCGCGCTCTTTGCCCAGACGATGGACGACCCCATCGTGCTGACGGCGGTGAACGAACTCGAATCGCTCACGCAGGGTCTTTCCAGCAAAATCTGGCAGAAAATCATGATCCTCGACTTGGCCGTCGGGCAGGAATGAGGAATGAGGATGGTCAGATTCATCGCTCATCATTTATCACTCATCGCTCTGATTACAGTGCTTTGCGGAGCCGTGCCACCGGGATGTTCAGTTGTTCGCGGTATTTGGCGACGGTGCGGCGGGCGATGTTGTAGCCTTTTTTGAGGAGGATGGATTTCAGTTTTTCGTCGCTGAGCGGGCGGCGTTTGTTCTCCTCGCTGATGATGTCGGTGAGGATTTTTTTCACCTCCAAAGTAGAGACCTCCTCGCCGTCCTCGTTTTGGAGGCTTTCGGAGAAGAACTCTTTGAGGCGTTTGGTGCCGAATTCCGTCTGGACATATTTTGAATTGGCGACGCGGCTGACCGTCGAGATGTCGAGGTCGGTGGAGTCGGCGATGTCTTTCAGAATCATCGGCCTGATTTTCTTCTGGTCGCCGGTCAGGAAGTAATCGTATTGGTGGCTCATGATGGCCCCCATTGTTTTCATCATGGTTTGTTGCCGCTGTTTGATGGCATCAATGAACCACTTGGCACTGTCAATTTTTTGCTTGATGAAAAGCACCGCCTCCTTTTCCTTTTTCGAGGCGCGTTTGCCGTTCCGGTTTTTGTGGAAGGCTTTGAGCATGTCGCGGTACTGGTCGTTGATGCGGAGGTCGGGGGCGTTGCGGGCGTTGAGCGTGAGTTCGAGTTCGCCGTCGCGGTTGGTCACGAGGAAGTCGGGGACAACGTAATTGAGCGCACGGTCGCCACGCGAGGCAAAGCCCGAAGCGGGCTTGGGATTGAGCTTAAGTATCTCATCCACAGCCACTTTGAGGTCTTCCTCATCAAGTTCGAGGTAACGGGCGAGCTTGGCGTAGTGCTTTTTGGTGAACTCGTCGAAGTATTCGTCAATGATGCGGATGGCGACTTTGATGCCCAGTTTGTCCTCGTATGGCACCGCATCGTCGTCCAAGTTCAGTTTTTGGCGCAACTGGATGAGCAGGCACTCGCGCAGGTCGCGGGCTCCGATGCCGGGTGGGTCGAATTGCTGGATTTTTTGCACGACCTGCAAGACCTCCTTTTCAGTGGTCGTGATGTTTTGGCTGAAAAGCAGGTCGTCCACCATCGCCGAAGGGTCGCGGCGCAGGTAGCCGTCGTCGTCAATCGAGCCGATGACTTGGATGGCGATGGCGCGCTCGCGGTCATCCTTGATGTCGAGCAGGCTCAGCTGTTCCTCCAAATATTCGTGGAAAGTGTTTTCGACGGCGATGGGCACTGTTTTTTCTTCTTCGTCGCCGCTGTAGCTATCGCCTTTTAGTTTGTAAGTGGCCGGGTCGTCTTCGATGAAATCAACCAGATAATCATCCAGCTCAAAACTATCGTCGCCCAGCACCATGTTGTCCTCATCTCCGTAGTCGTCCACAGTGTCGCGCTCCATTTCGTCCATCATGTCTTCGGAAGCAGCAGACTCGGAACTGTCGTCGGATACGTCCGATGCCTCGCCCGACTCGGCCTTTTGCTCGCGGTCATAGTACGCAGCGTCCATGTCGCCCATATCCATTTCGGAGATGCCAGCCATCAAGTCGGCCGATTCGTCGCCCTCTTCCAACGCCGGGTTTGCCTCAAGCTCTTCTTGGATGCGCTGTTCCAAAGTGGCCGTTGGTATCTGCAACAACTTCATCAGCTGAATCTGCTGCGGCGAAAGCTTTTGCAGCATCTTCTGACTCTGGGTCTGTCTCAACATCGCGCTCGTAATCGTTTTTTAATTTGAATGGTTGTGTCCGACAAGGGATAACACATGGCGGGCAGCCCTCAATCAAACCGTATGCCACTTTGTCGCCATACGAGCGGGTGCGCCGTTTTTCTGGGCAAGGTTAGGGAGAAACCCCTAAAAACGAGGCGTTTTTAACGGTAAAATATTTTCGATAATCTAATATCAGACTGGCAACATCCTCACTTTGGGCTGCTCCCGCGCAGTTGGTAATTCATAAAAATCAGCACGGCCAGCAGCAGCACGCCGCCCATTTGGTGCAGCTCGCCCAGCCCGACGGGGATGTGCGCCTTGCAGTTCACGACGGTCAGGATGCCGAGCAGCACTTGCGTTACCAACATGGTTATCAACACATAATTCCCGGTGCGGTAAATGGGCGTGGATTGGGCTTTCAGGTTGTGGAAAAACAGCCATAACACCATGATTGTCAACAAGTAAGCAGTGTTCCGGTGCAAGACGTGGATGAGCGCGGGCATGAACGGGTTGGAATCGTAATTCACAAAGTTTTCCACATTCCATTGGCCCACGTCGAGCAGTACGGCAGGCAAGTATTCGCCGTTCATGTCGGGCCATGTCGGGAAAAAAAGCCCGGCCTTCATGCCGCTCATCACGCCGCCCAACATGAACTGCACCAGTGCGAGCAGCGAGATGCCGAGCGTCCATTTTTTCAAATTCACCGCGCCCGTGATTTTCGGCACCGTCGGTTGGAAAACATGGAGTGTCGCCCACAGCAGCCAAGCAAAAACAGAGAAGCCGATGGTCAGGTGCAGGGTCAGTTTGTAGGCATTGACCCAGGGGCGGTTGACAAGGCCGCTGGCGACCATTATCCAGCCGAACGAAGCCGCCAACGCAGCCAGCCCAATCACTCCGCCCAGCCGCCCGACCAGCGAGCGAGGCAACATCCCGCGCCGCAGAAACCAGACAAACGGCACGGCGAAAACCACACCCATCCACCGCGCCCAAAGCCGATGCAGATACTCCCAGAAATAGATGAACTTGAACTCGCCGAGCGACATCCCGGCGTTGATTTTTTGGTACTGCGGCGTGGCCTTGTACTTGTCAAACTCGTCGAGCCACGCGGCCTCGTTCAGCGGCGGCAACGTGCCCGTGACGATTTCCCACTTCGTGATGCTCAGGCCGCTGCCCGTCAGCCGCGTGATGCCGCCAATGACGATTTGCATGAACAACATGAAAAGCCCGATGACCAACCAGATTTTGACCGGGCGCGGCACCGCAGCCTCGTCTGTGTATTTGAAATTGAAAATACCCATCTTGAACCTTCGGCGCGGTGTTTTGCTGGCCGCCCGATTTTTTGAAACAAAAGTAGAAATCAATTTTGCGCACGCGGTTTTCGTCCGCAATGCCTGTGTCAATGTTTATAGGTTTTAAATTAAAAAAAACAGGCGGCCATCATCAGGGGTGTGAGCTTGTGCAAAACGGGCATAACCATGCCTTGCCGAAAAATTCTGCCCAAGCCCGTGCCGTGTTTTCAACAGGCTGGCGGTTGGCTATTCAACTCAAATTCAATGCGTTGCCCTGTTTTCCACAAGCTTGTCGAGAAGTTTTGGAGCGCGGGACGTTGGTCTTTTCGGGCGTGGAGCTGATTGTGGAAAATTGTCAGCTTGATGCCCACTTGCCCACAAGCCGGACGCGGCGGCCGGGTTTTCCGTCGGTTTTGGGCCGGGCCTGTTGGCGGGTGTCAGCTTGTCGGCGGGTTTTCCACAGGTTTTTGCCCAAACGTGGTTTTTCCAGCTGGCTGATTTCCAGCGATTTAAAAAAGCTCGTTTTCCGATTGTTTGCAACTTTTCAAAACTATCCGTTTGGAAATAAGCCGCCGCCGAACTGCCTATCTTCGCCGCCCAAACCCTCCTTTTTTAGCCATGCGCGTCGTAATTCAAAGAGTATCAGCAGCTTCCGTCACGATTGACGGCGCGGTCAAATCGGCCATCGGCTGGGGCCTGCTCATTTTGCTCGGCATCGAACACGAGGACACGGAGGACGACCTCGATTGGCTCGTCAAAAAAATAGCGGCCCTCCGCATCTTCTCCGACGAGGCCGGGCTGATGAACCGTTCGGTGCAGGACATCGGCGGCGAGTGCCTCGTGGTCAGCCAGTTCACGCTCCATGCCAGCACGAAAAAAGGCAACCGCCCGTCGTTCATCCGTGCTGCCCGCCCGGATTTTGCGGTGCCGATGTACGAAAAATTCGTTGCCGCGCTCGCCCGCGAATCCGGGCGGCCCGTGCTGACCGGCGAGTTTGGCGCGGACATGAAAGTATCGCTGCTCAACGACGGGCCGGTGACTATCCTCATGGATTCAAAAAACCGCGAATGAATCAAGGGACGACGCACCGATTTTTTACCGAAAACCTGTTGGCGTGGTTTGCCCAAAACCACCGCCCACTACCGTGGAAAGGCGAACGCGACCCCTACAAAATCTGGCTTTCGGAAATCATTTTGCAGCAGACCCGCGTGGAGCAAGGGCTGCCGTATTTCCAAAAATTCGTGGCGCAGTACCCGACCGTCCGCGACCTCGCCGACGCGCCGGAGGACGAGGTGATGAAAACTTGGCAGGGCCTCGGCTACTACTCCCGCGCCCGCAACCTGCACGCGACGGCCAAATTCGTAGCCCACGAGTTGGGCGGGCGATTCCCGGACACTTTCGAGGCGCTCCTGCAACTAAAAGGTGTGGGCGATTACACGGCGGCAGCCATTGCCTCGTTCGCGTTCGGGCTGCCGCACGCGGTACTCGACGGGAATGTGTATCGGGTGCTGGCGCGGTTTTTCGGCATTGAAACACCGACGAATCTGCCTGCTGCCAAAAAGGAATTTGCCCGGCTCGCCAACCAAGTGCTCGACCCCACCCGGCCTGCCGACTTCAACCAAGCTATCATGGATTTCGGGGCGACGCACTGCACGCCGCAGCAACCCAAATGCCTCGCCTGCCCGATGCGCCCGCAGTGCGCGGCACACCTATATAATAAGGTGTCGGAACTGCCCGTGCGCGGGCGGCGGTTGGAAAAAAAGGAGCGTTTTTTTCTGTTTGCTGTTTTCCGTGTGGGCGCAGACACGTTCGTCCGAAAACGTTCCGAGCGCGATATTTGGCAGGATTTGTACGAATTCCCGTTGGCCGAATTGACCGCCTTGCCAACCGAGCGGACGGAAATCGTGGACATAATTTCAAACAATTTTTTGGACGGAGAAGCCAACGGCTTTGAGGTTTTGCAGGTTTCGAAGCCCTACAAACAAGTGCTGACGCACCAAACAGTCATGGCTATTTTTTGTGAAATCGTGCTGAAAGACAATGATTTAGGCTCTAAAAACCTCGAATCCCTGTCCAGAAAATACATCCGAACAAATCGAATACAGTTGAAAAAAATGTACGCTGTGCCGCGCATAATTGATTCATATTTGCGCGATGAAGTGCTACTTTTAAGCCTGTTTTAAAACAGGAGAACGAAAAATCTAAAACAAATTCATCTCAAAAAGGAGGACATCATGGTAAACAAAGTAACGCTCATCGGCAATTTGGGCAAAGACCCAGAAGTAAGGCACTTGGATAGCGGTATCATGGTCGCAAGCGTATCGTTAGCGACAGGCGAAAACTACCAAGACAAAAACGGAGAATGGCAGAAGCTCACAGAGTGGCACAACATAGTGTTGTGGCGAGACCTTGCTGACCGTGCCGAAAAACAGCTTAAAAAAGGAATGTTGGTATATGTGGAAGGCAAGATTAGCTATCGCAAATACAACGATAAAGATGGCAACGAACGATATACGACAGATATCGTGGCGAGCACGTTCCGCCTCCTCGAAAAACGCGAAGGCGGCGGCAACTTTGAGCAACGCAACTTTCCGACTGCCGACGCAGCACCGCCGACTCGCAGTGCCACTCCTGCGCCACCTATGAACACCGGAGCCGATGCATCGGCCCCGGCAGGCGGCGACGACCTGCCGTTCTGATGCCATCCGAAAAACTCCGATGCACATGGGCTGGTTTTTCATTGGCTTCCTACTCTATTTCCTGATTGTCCTCGCGGAGCGGGCACTCGTGTCCGTCACGCCGCAGGAAGCGGAAGCCTTGCGGCACGACGACACGCCCGAAGGGAAGCGGCTCTTGAAATTGACCGACGACTTGAGGCCGACGTTTGCGGCATTGCTGCTAGCCCGCGTCTTTTTCAAGATTTCGATTGCGGTGTTTGCGGTCGCGTGGCTCTGGGCAAATTTGCCGATGCCGACGATATGGGAAGCATTCACAGCGCATACCATATTAATAGGTGTGTTGGCGGCCATTTTTTGGGGCACTAAACAATTGCCCAAGCCCCGCCGAGCGGTCGAGATTTCGCGCCGCTTAGCGGGGCTTGTTCTTTTTTGGAAAACAATTTTTTCCCCATTTGTAAAAAAACGGCGGGCAGAACCTCTCACCGAAACGCCGGAGCCTGCCGACGCCACAAGCCCGGAAAGTGCCAAGCAGGCGAATGAAAAACACGAGATGGAAATGCTGCGGAGCATCGTGAAATTCAGCGATGTGACCGTGAAGCAAGTGATGCAGCCGCGCCCGAAGGTGGTAGCTGTGGATTTTCGGGTAAATTTTGAGGAATTGTTGGCTGTGGTGCGCGAGTACGAGTTTTCGCGGATACCTGTTTTCGATGAGGACTTGGACAACGTGACCGGGATCCTATATGTGAAAGACTTGGTACCGCACCTCGAAAAAGGCCTGGACTTCGAGTGGCAACCGTTGATTCGGACGGATTTCTTGCTCGTGCCGGAATCGAAGCGTATTTCCGAACTGCTGGCCGAGTTCAAGAAAAAACGCCAGCACATGGCCGTCGTCGTGGACGAATACGGCGGCAGCGCAGGCATCGTGACGATGGAGGATATTTTGGAGGAGGTCACGGGCGATATCCGAGACGAATTTGATACGGAGAGCGAAGTGCGCTTCACAAAACTGGACGATTTCAACTACCTATTTGAAGGTCGGACTTTGTTGTTGGATGTGTGCCGCACGGTCGGGATTGCGCCAGAAACCTTCGACGAGGTGCGCGATGGCGCGGACACATTAGCTGGCTTGATGCTCGAATTGAGCGGCGACATCCCGAAAAAAGGCACCGAGGTGCGGTGGGGCGGTTACACGCTGACCGTGATTATGTCGGATAGCCGTAGAATCAGTCAAATAAAACTGACGCTCCCGCGTTCATAGGCGCAACTTGTGGCAAGCGCGAAAGCAGCATTTTTATCTCCCATTGTCTCTTTCTGCCAAATCCCTTCCTTCCAAAAGTGCCACAAAAAACAGCGGGCCAACCGCCCTTTCATCCCCCTGAAGTTTGGTAAACAGGCGGCAAAAGTGCCCAAAACCGAAAGCCCGGTTCCAAAAAAAGATACCTTCGCGCATCTTAACGAAAAAAATTATTCTGGCTCTTGGAAGCCAACGTAATATTGTACTCCGGTTTTTCACACAAATAACACATTCTGCGTGTCTATGAAACTTTTTGCACCAATCCTTTCCCTTAGCCTTGTGGTGCTGTCGGCCACGACGACGATGCAAGCGCAAGACATCCACTTCTCGCAGTTCTACATGAGTCCGCTCAATCTCAACCCCGCTCTGACCGGGGTGATGAACTGCAACCACCGCATCGTCGGCAACTACCGCAACCAATGGGCTTCCATCCTGAAACAAAACGCTTACAATACTTACTCGGCCTCTTACGACCAAAAAGTGCCAGTGGGGCGTTTCGATTATTTCGGCGTGGGCGGCACCTTGTGGGGTGACAAGGCCGGCTCCTCGGAATTTGCCACTTTGCAGGCACGCCTTTCGGGTTCATATTCCAAAAAAATGGGCGGCTACCGCCGCAAGGCACACTACCTCGTGTTGGGTGCCGACGCAGGCGTGAGTCAGCGCAGCATCAACAGTGCCGCCCTTCAATGGCCGAGCCAACACGACGGAAACGGCGGTTTCAATGGCAACTTGCCCGGCGAAATCATTGACGACCCGAATTTCATGTTCCTCGACCTCTCCGCTGGCCTGCTCTGGTTCTCGGTGTTGGACGAAGACCGCAACTTCTACTTCGGCGGTGCTTTCAACCACTTGAACCGCGCCAACCAGTCCTTCGGCGACAAAGAAACCATTCCGCTTTACAGCAAATTCACCTTCCACGCCGGCGGTGAATTCATGGTTGGCCAAAAAGTCGGCATGGTGCCCGGCATCGTGAGTTTCATCCAAGGCCCGTCCTTCCAAGTGAACTTCGGCAACTCGTTCAAGTTCCTGCTCGGCAACAGCCGCCGCTATTATCAAGCCTTCCAGCTCGGTGCATGGGCGCGCATCTCGAACAAGCTCGAAAAAGGCAAGTTGATGGATGCCTTCATCCTCAGCACCCGCTTCGACTACGAACAGTTCACCATCGGGTTCAGCTACGACATCAATACTTCGAGCCTTTTCCCGGCCACAAACGGCAACGGTGCATTCGAGTTCTCGCTCGTGTACAAAATCTGCGGCCCGGAACGTCGCGGCGTGTACTGCCCCAATTTCTAAACCATCCGGTTTAGGCTTACATATCATCATTTAGAAAAAGATTTCCGAACCGCTTGGGCGCGTCGGAAATCTTTTTCATTTTTGACATGGTTTATGGGCTATGTGCCTATCAATCACCCTCCTTAATTAAATCGCAACGCTATGTTTGGAAACACGAAAGCTCCCGAAGAGGCAAAAAAATCCGTCTCCCCCACCTCTGCCGCGCCGTCGAACGGCCTGAATACCTTGGTCAAAGGGTCTGCCATGGAAGGCACCCTAAAATGTGAAAGCGACCTGCGCGTGGACGGCAGCATCAAAGGAAAACTCACTTGCAAAGCTAAGCTCATCATCGGCCCGACAGGCACAATCGAAGGCGAGGTTAACTGCCAGAACGCCGTGATAGAAGGCAATTTTAGTGGTACCCTGCGCGTATCCGAACTGCTGAATATCCGCGAAACAGCGACTGTAGATGGTGATATTTTCACCGGGAAACTCATCGTGCAAAGCGGCGCAAAATTCAACGTGGCCTGCAAAATGGGCAACGACGGTTTTTCTTCCAGCAACGGAACCAAAAACCCGGATTCAAAAAACAACCCAAGCAATGCCACAGCCACAGTCGCCGCAGGAAAAGCGTAGGGCTGCGGCCAAAGCCTACGCCAAGTACGGGGGCATGGCCTTCCAGTTTCTGGCGGCCTGTCTCGTCGGGGTGTTCATCGGGAAATGGCTTGATGCGAAAATGCAACTCGACCGCCCGCTCTGGGCTGTTTTCCTGACCATCGGTTTTATGGCAGCGGCATTCTATTCCGTTTACAAACAGTTGCTACGCGACTGATTTCCAAGAAGTTAGCACATGGATTCCAAGCGATTTTTCTCCCAATTGGCCTTGGTTACAGGCGGGACAGTGCTTGTTTTGGCAGCACTTTATTTCTTGGTGCCGCAAGCACAGGCGCACGGAAAATTTGCCGCCGGGACAGTGCTACTTTTCGTCGGCATTTCAATTGGACTGTTTTACGCCGGGGCAGGTACAGTCAAAAGCCGCAGCAAAATGGCTTTCAACAGTGTGGTTTCGCTATCCGTCTTTGGGAAAATGGTGATCTCGCTGGCCGCGCTGTTCGTTTACAAGTCAGCGGCAAAGCCCGAAAACACATGGTTCGTCCTGATTTTCCTGTTGGTCTATGTTGTTTACACGGTGTTCGAGGTAGTGTTTATGACCCGGTTGGCAAAGTCTTGATTGCGCGATTTCGTCTCAACTAAAATATTTGAAAACATGAAACGACCCAAGCAGGGCGAGTTCGCCCCTTTCCACGAAAATTACCTCTCCCAAGTCCCCGCACGGGGCAGCGCGGCTTCTCTCCTGAAAAAATCATGGAAGGAAGCCGTCCAACTTTTCGGACAACTGCCCGAAGAAAAAGGCGATTATGCCTACGCCGAGGGCAAATGGACGGTCAAGCAAATGCTCATCCACATGATTGATACCGAGCGCGTGTTTGCCTACCGGACGCTCTCTTTCATGCGCGGCGACCGAGCAGCTTTGCCCGGCTTCAACCAAGACCATTGGATGGAGCAGTGCGACGTGCGCGGGCGAACCATCCGCGATTTGATGAAGGAATGGAAGGCCGTGCGCGACAACACCCTGTTTTTACTGAAACAATGCTCTGAGGAGCAGTCAAAATTCACGGGCACAGCCAGCGGTTGGAAGGTCACGGTGCGGGCCTATTTTTTCATCATCGTCGGGCACCAAAACCACCACATGAAAGTTTTCCGCGAACGCTATTTGTAAACAAAAACATGGAAACTACTTATCAAACAGAGGCGGAAATCCACGCGCTCGTCCGGCAGTTCGAGGAAAAAACCTTGCCGCCGGAAAAATGGACACATAAGGCGCACGTCACCGTCGCAGCCATATACTTGCTCGACCATACGCCCGACGAGGCTATTTGCTTTTTGCGCAGCAACATCATCACCTACAATGCGGCGACTGGTGGCGTGAACACCCCGGCGCGAGGCTATCACGAAACGATGACCCTATTTTGGGTTTGGTTGGTGATGACTTGGCTGGCGAAGTTCGGCGGCGGGCGGGATTTGCTGACAGTCGTCAACGACCTGCTCGCAAGCCCGCTGGCCGGCAGCGACGCGCCGATGCGGTATTACAGCCGCGAATTGATTACGTCCGTGCGGGCGCGGGCGCGTTGGGTGGAGCCGGATTTGCAGGAGCTGGAACTGTGATTTTGAGGCTAAACATTTCCCAAGTACCCGACGAGCAATGTATTAGGCCAACATTGTCGTATCAGCAGGTTTCTCGGCTTGGTCGGTGGTGCCGGCTGTTTCAGACTCGGTGTCCAGCCCGGCAATGGTGGCCGCAACGGACACACTTTCGGTGAAAATCGTTTCGGGGTTCTTGGGCTGGACGTTGCCGAGTGTCGGTGGATTGGGTTCGTCCTTTGGCTCGTGGAAAAACCATTTTTGGAAAATCAGGATGCTCAGCACACCACAGGTAATGGAGGCATCGGCGATGTTGAAAATCGGGCTGAAAAACAGGAAATCCTCGCCGCCGAAAACCGGCAACCAATCCGGTGCATGGAACGTATGCATCGGGAAATAGAGCATATCCACCACTTTTCCGTGCAAAAACGTGCCGTAGCCCTGCCCGAAAGGCACCAATTCGGCCACCTGCCCGTCGGAGTGGATGAGCGATTCGGTGAAAATGAGGCCATAAAATGCGCTGTCAATAATGTTGCCGACCGCCCCGGCGGTAATGAGGCCGACGCTGTACAGGAAGCCCGCCGCCGCCCGCTCTTGGATGAGCAGGCGCATGTACCAAATCAGCCCGGCGACCATGAAGATGCGGAAAAGGCTCAGGAGCAGTTTGCCGTATTCCCAGCCGAAGGTGATGCCGAATGCCATGCCTTCGTTTTCCACAAATTTGAGGTAAGCCCAGTTCACGCCTTCCCCGAAAATATGGGTCTCTTGGCCGTACTCGTAGTTGAGCTTGATGTGAAATTTGAGCCACTGGTCGAGCAGCAGCACGATGGCAATGAGGAGCGTGACTTTTATTCCGGGCTTCAAAACAATTCAGTTTTTGATGAAAAAGCGGGCAAAGAAACGAAAGTTTCGCGGACGGATTGCCTGCCCGCGCTCGCTCACTTTGGCTCGCGCAGTTCGCGCCGGAGGATTTTGCCGACGTTCGTTTTGGGCAGTTCCTTCCGAAACTCGACCTGTTTGGGTACTTTGTAGCCCGTCAGATTTGCGCGGCAGTGCTCAATGACTTCGCTTTCGGTCAATGAGTCGTCTTTTTTGACGACAAAAACTTTGACCACTTCGCCTGAATGTTCGTCGGCGATGCCGAGCGCGGCAGATTCCAGCACCTTCGGATGCGTGGCGAGCACGTCCTCGATTTCGTTCGGATAGACGTTGAAACCGGAGACCAGAATCATGTCTTTTTTCCTGTCCACAATCTGGAAATAACCGTCGGGGTGCATCAGGCCCATGTCGCCCGTGCAAAGCCAGCCGTCCTTGATGGTCTCGGCGGTCGCGTCGGGGCGTTGCCAGTAGCCTTTCATCACTTGTGGGCCTTTGGCTTGGATTTCGCCGACCTCGCCCTGTGGCAGTTCGTTGCCCGCGTCGTCCACGATTCGCATATCGGTCGAAGGCACCGGCACACCGATGCTGCCGAGCCGGGCCGAGCCATCGAACGGATTGCAACTGATGACCGGGCTGGCCTCGGTCATGCCGTAGCCTTCGACGAGCTGGCAGCCTGTGACCTGCTGCCAACGCTCGGCGACGGCTTTTTGCACGGCCATTGCGCCGCCGACGCAGAGGTTCAATCGGCTGAAATCCAATTTGACAAATTCCGGGCGGTTGAGCAGGGCATTGAACAAAGTGTTCACGCCCGGCATGAGCGTGGGGTTGTGCTTGCGCCATTCCTTGATGAGTGCGGGCTGGTCTCTTGCGTTGATAATCAAGATGTTGCGACCGCCGATGCTGAGTATGGCAAGGCAGTTGACCGTGAACGCGAAGACGTGGTACAGGGGCAGCGGGCACATGACGACCTCCTCTGCCTCTTTCATTTTGGGCATGAGGATGGCGCGGATTTGCTGCATGTTGGCGATGAGGTTGCGGTTGGTGAGCATCGCGCCTTTCGATACGCCCGTCGTGCCGCCGGTGTATTGCAAAATCACGGTGTCGTCCGGCCCGGAACGGTGGGGCTGCAGCGTGAATTTTTTGCCTTGCGCGAGAGCCTCTTTAAAGCTGACAGTATTCGGGATGCTGAACTTGGGCACCATTTTTTTGATGTGCCGCACCACGAAATTGACGATTGTGCCTTTCAAGCCGAGCATCTCGCCGACGCTGGTGACGATGACGGTTTTGACGGGTGTTTCGCCGATAATCTGCTGCAAATTAGCCGCGAAGTTTTCGGCGATGACGATGGCCTTTGACCCGGAGTCCGAAAACTGGTGCCGCATTTCGCGGGGGGTGTAGAGCGGGTTGGTGTTCACGACAATCAAACCGGCCCGCAGCGCACCGAACAGCGCGATGGGGTATTGCAGCAAATTGGGCATCATCAACGCGATGCGGTCGCCCGCCTGCAAGCCGCGTGATTGGAGGTAGGCCCCGAATTGGCTGCTCAGGCGGTCGAGCTCACCATAGGTCAGTACCTTGTCCATTGAGATGAACGCGGGCAGGTCGCTGTATTTTTTCAGTGCTTCTTCAACCATGTCCATCAGCATTGGGTAAGCATCGGCATCAATGTTGACGGGCACGCCTTTCGGGTAGTTTGCAAGCCAGGGACGGTTCATGATTTTGTTGATTTTGGTTGATTGTTGATTCGGTTAGCTGCGAGCGAAGGTAGATTTTGTTTTTTTCACGACGAAGGGCAAGGCCAGCACAAAGTTCTTTTCCGTGTCCGGGAGAGGAACTTTGTGGCAGCCTTGCCCTTCGTTTGCCAAAAATACGCTCGAAAATAGCCGAGCGACCCAACATCAAATCAACTCCTAAAAAGGCCAACTGCCTGCGGCGAGCACGACATCGGCGATTTGGCGGCGTTTTTCTTTCACGTTCACGGGCGGGTATTTTGCGAAGCGTTTGAGGCCCATGAGGAATGTTTTGAGCAGGTCGCCTTCGGCAAAGGCGGCGATTGCGTCGGTCGCGGCCTTCGTCACGCGGGCGGTGGCATCGTGGAAAAAGACTTGCAACATGGCATCGTACACTTCCTGTGGCTGCGGTTTGTCGCTGCGTTCGGCGAGTTTTCGGACGCGCAGGAGCATGGATTCGGCGCAGTAAATCTCAATTAGAATGTCGGCGCAGTTCATTAGGAGTTCCTGCTCTTCTTTGAGGTTGAGCTTTCCGTCCATTTGCATCTTGGCTGCGCCGCCGGCTACCATGAGCGCGATTTTTTTGAAATCGGCCACAGCCTTTGTCTCTTCGGCGTAGTCGCCGTCGAGTTTTTCAAACGATGGCATGGCGGCCAGTTCTTTTTGGACGGCCCACGCTGGGCCAACGATGTCGAGCTGGCCTTTCATCGCCCGCTTGAACAGCTGGTCAACCATGAGCATCCGGTTGATTTCGTTCGTGCCTTCGTAAATTCGGTTGATGCGGCTGTCGCGGTAGGCGCGGGCGGCGTTCATTTCTTCGCTGAAACCCATGCCGCCGTGAATCTGCACGTTCTCGTCCACGCAGTAATCGGTGGTTTCTGAGCCAAAAACTTTCAGGATGGAGCACTCGATGGCGTATTCCTCGGCGGCTTCCAACGTGGCTTGGCCGAAAGGCTTGCCTTCCGCGCTGGCCGATTCTTTGCGCTCCTGCATGAGCTGCGAGGTGCGGTAGCCCGCGCTTTCGCCCGCGAAGGTGCGGATGGCCATCTCGGCCACTTTGTGCTTGATGGCCCCGAAGTTGCCGATGGATTGGCCGAATTGCTGGCGTTCGTTGGCGTACCCGGTCGCCATTTTGAGGACTTCTTTGCAGCCACCGAGGCACATCACGCCCAACTTGTAGCGGCCAATGTTGAGCGCGTTGAACGCGATGAGGTGGCCTTTGCCGATTTGCCCAAGCACGTTTTCGGCGGGCACTTTGGCGTTTTCAAAAAACACCTGCCGCGTGCTCGAACCCTTGATGCCCAGTTTGTCCTCCTCCGCGCCCAGCGTCAGGCCGGGTGTGTTGGCTTCCACGATGAAGCCTGTGAACTTCTCGCCGCCGATTTTCGCAAACACGATGAATATGTCGGCAAAACCGGCATTGGTGATCCACATTTTCTGGCCGTTCAGGATGTAGTGCTGTCCGTCGTCGGTCAGGTCGGCGCGGGTTTTGGCGGCCAATGCGTCGGAGCCGCTGCCCGGCTCGGTCAGGCAGTAAGCCGCCCGCAGGTCGCCGGAGATGAGGCCCGGCAGGTAGCGTTGTTTTTGCTCCTCCGTCCCGAAATAAAGAATCGGCAACATCCCGATGCCCGTGTGCGCCGCGATGCTCGTCGAGAACGAGCCCGCCGGGCCGAGGATTTCGGAGATGAGCGTGTTGGTGTTCGTGTCGAGTTCCATGCCGCCGTATTCGGCGGGCATGTGCGGGCCGAGCAGGCCGAGTTCGCCGGCTTTTTTCATCAACGAGACCGTTAGGCCCGGTTCCTGTTTTTCGATTCGCAGGCGGTTCGGCGCGATTTCTTGTTCGACGAAATCAAGCGTCGTTTGCTTGATCATCAATTGTTCCTCGTTGAATTCTTCGGGGATGAACACATCCTCCGGGCGGCTCTCTTTGATGAGGAACTCGCCGCCTTTGAGCACATCGGTTGCGACCATTGTATCCATGTTTGAAAGTTGGGGATTCGCTTTTTGGCTTTTATCTGGCGAATCATCGCCACAAAAGTATTCTTTTTAACAAATCATGCCTCGCCTCAAAAAACTTTTCCGCCCCAAAACTGCGATTTTAACATCCGCTCGCTGATGTTCGACAAGCGGCTCATCGCTGTTTGCGCCGCAGCAAAAACGCCGGGCGCATCCGCGAGGGGTTTTGCCATGAGATGGCTCGCTCTATAAAATCCGTGTCGCCGTCGGTGCGGGCCTTCGCCAAGATTTGTTGCCAGTGGTCTTCGCGCAACAAAATATAGCGACCGGGCAACCGGAAAACCAAGCCGTCGGCGGGTGCGAGGCCGTAAAATTCCAGTTCAGGCGGGCGCACGTCGGCAGCGATGCGCCAAAGTTTTTCGGGTGCGACGGGGTATTCGGGCAGCCAAGGCATGGCATCGGTGCCGGTTGTGAACGTGAAAAACTCGGCCAGCGCGTTGTGGGCAATGACTAATTCCACGCCCCGGTTTTTGAGCTGGCCCGTAGCTGCAGTGGCGATTTTTTGGAAAAAAGCATAGTCGGGGTCGTGCTTTTGCGGGTCGTAGCTTTTCCACACAAAACACGCCGCTGTGAGCAGGACGAGGGTTGGAAATCGGGCATTGGAAATTCGGGATTGGGCAAATGCCAAAGGCGCGAGCAGCACAAAGACCAAAAACATCCGGTACGAAACGCCCGTCAGCGACCACTCGCCGAAGGGCCACAACAACAACAGGCACAGGAGTAAATACGGGACGTTGGATTTTGGACTTTGGACAACTGCAAACCCGATGGCCCCGACTGCGGCCAAAATCTCGGTCAGCCACCAAACAGACAGCCGCCCGTCGGGCCAAAACTCGCGGACAAATAAATATGGTGTGAAATGCACCCGAAAACCGCCCGCCCCGGCCAGCCGCCCAAAATCGGTGAGGTGAAAAAGCCCCGGGAAAAATTGTCCGGCGACGACTAAAACCATCAAGCCGCCAGCCAACCAAGTGAGGCTTCGGGGGCTGAAAACCTGCGGCAGCCGATTTTTGCCGAAGGCAAAAAACAGATGAAAAATAAGATAGGCCACCGCCAACCCGAATGTCAACCGATGCCCGAAGTAGTTGACAATCAGCAACATGGCTGGAACCCAAACACGACGGGCGGTTTTTGTATCCTGCAAACTGCCGATGAAAAACAGCAGCAGCACCACGCCCAAGAGGTTCTTCGGGTACTGTGCCGCGAAGTAGGTCAGGTGCGGGCTGAACACCGTCCACGCGCCCAAAAGCAGGAATGGGGGATGAGGGATGAGGGATGAACGACTCGTAAACCACATCGCCGCCGCTGTGAACGCTCCGGCCAAAAGTGCCGCGCCGATTTTGTACATCCACACATAATCGCCTGTGAACCAAAGGATTGTCCGCATGAAAGGATAAATCAGCGAGGCTTCCGGCGAGTGCATTTGGCCGTCCTCAATCCACGCCCTGATTTGCACGAGGTAGAAATAGGCATCCCAGCCGTTGGCGAATGGCGTTTGGGCGAAGGCCCAGAGCCGCAGCAGCACGGAAGCGAGGACGAGGAATGCAAGATGGGGGATGAGGGACGGCGGTTTCATTGCGGGCAAGGTTCGGAAAATTGGGCAATAGCACGGCAGGCAACGATTGGATTTCAAACTATTCGCAACATTCCAAACGCAAACTACCTTTGGCGCAACTCTTTCCAAATATTTTTCACGCTCAAACCCAGTCTTTCGTATGAAACAAATTTTTATCCTCATCCTGAGTTTCACGGCTTACCTGTCGCCGCTCGCCGCACAGGGCACGCTCAAAGGAAAAGTCACGGACGCAAGTGGCGAAGCCCTCATCGGCGTGAGCATCTCCGAGCGCGGCACTTCCAACGGCACCATTTCGGGCACCGACGGTTCGTACACGCTCAAAATCACCCGCAGCAGCGCGAACATCCTGTTCAGCTACACTGGCTACGAAGCCCAAACCATCGCATACACAGGCCAAGCTATGCTTGATGTAGTGTTGCTCGAAGGCAACAACACGCTCGACCAAATTGTCGTCGTCGGCAGCCGTCGCGCCGGGCGTACCAAAGCAGAAACGCCTGTGCCTGTGGACGTTATCTCGCCCGCGCAGGTGCAAATCCCCTCGGCCAAGATGGACATCACCTCCGCGCTGAACGCTGCCGCGCCTTCTTTCAACTACAACAAACAAACAGGTTCCGACGGGGCCGACCACATTGACCTCGCCACCCTGCGCGGCCTCGGCCCCGACCAGACGCTGGTACTCGTCAACGGCAAACGCCGCCACCAGACGGCCTTCGTCAGCGTGTTCGGCACGCGCGGGCGCGGCAACTCCGGCACCGACCTGAACGCCATCTCCGGAGCCTCGATTGACCGCGTGGAAATCCTGCGCGACGGTGCATCGGCCCAGTACGGCTCGGACGCAATCGCCGGGGTCATCAACATCATCACCCGCTCGTCGGTCAAAAAATTGAGCGGCAACATCGGCTTCTCCGGCTACAACGACCCCGATTACAACTCGGCCAACGCCAAAGACCCCAGCCAATACTACACCGGCTCGAAGTTCGACGGACAGACCTTCAACGCCGGGCTGAACTACGGCCTGCCGCTCGGCAGCAAGGGCGGTTTTGTCAACATCTCCGCCGACTACACGACCGCCGGCAAAACCTACCGCCAAGAAATCGCCGAGAAAGAAATCCCCTATCCCAACTACGTCCGCCGCGCCTTCGGCGACGGTTCCATGACGGGCGGCGGCGCCTTTTTGAATGCCGAACTGCCTGTGAATGACAATGTTACGGCCTACGCCTTCGGCGGTGCGAACCTGAAAAACAGCGATGCCTTTGCATACACCCGCAATTTTTCGGGCCGCCCCGAACGCTTCGTGACCGACGCAAACGGCAACATCGTTGACCCAAACAACATCGTCCAAGAAATCGCCGACGGCAGCGACCAATACTACAACCCGCACATCCAGACCGAAATCCAAGACTATTCCGGCGCGGTCGGGGTGCGCGGTGGCAAGGAAGGCGGCTGGAAATGGGATTTGAGCAACACTTCCGGCTACAACAATTTCCACTTTTTCGGCGACAAAACCTTCAACGCCTCTACCGGCGACGGCAACAAAAACCACTTCGACGACGGAGGCTTCTCGTTCCTGCAAAACACCACGAACCTCAATTTTTCAAAGCCCATCGAAGGTATTGCCTCCGGTTTCAACCTCGCTTTCGGCGCGGAATACCGTTTTGAAAACTACCAGCTCTACGCCGGCGAGGATGCTTCTTGGAAAACCGTCAACCAAATCCTCGACCGCATCGAGACCGATTCGGTGTTCGATGCCAACGGTACGTTCGTCAACATTGACTCCACATTTATTTACAAAGCCCCCGGCGCGCAGGGCTTCCCCGGCTACCAACCCGGCGACGAAGTGGACGCAACACGCTCTGTCATAGGTGGTTATGTGGACGCGGAAATTGACATCACCGAAAAATTCCTCGTCGGCGCGGCCTTGCGTTTCGAGAATTACAGCGACTTCGGCTCCACGTTCAACGGTAAATTGGCAGCCCGCCTCAAATTGGCTGAGAACTTCAACGTGCGCGGCTCGGTCTCGACGGGCTATCGTGCCCCGTCTTTGCAGCAACTGAACTTCTCCTCTACGTTCACGACCGTGCAGGGAGCCAACATTTTCGAGGTGAAAATCGCCCCGAACGAAAGCCCCATCACCAAAGCCGCCGGCATCGAACCACTGAAACAAGAACGCTCCGTGAATGCCAGCCTCGGTTTTACGGCCCGCCCGGCGGAGGGCCTGACGGTGACGGTTGACGGTTACATGGTGCAGGTGAAAGACCGCGTGGTGCTCTCCGGCCAGTTTTCGGCAGACGATTCGAGCCTCAGCCCGGATTTCACCAACGCCCTGAAACAACTGAACGTGGCCTCCGCACAGTTTTTCGCCAATGCCGTCAACACGACCAACATGGGCGTGGACGTGGTGATTGACTACTCCAAGCGCATCGGCTCGAACCAGCACTTCAAGGCACTCTTGGCAGCCAACTTCCAAGACATGAAAATTGACAAAATCAACGTGCCCGCCCGCCTGAACAACAGCGAATACTTTTTGAGCACCCGCGAACAGGCGTTCATCCTCGCCTCCGCGCCCAACCAAAAAGGCACGCTGAACCTCGAATATGGCGTGGGCAAGTTCGCCCTCGGCACCCGTGCCACGCTTTTCGGCAAAATCACCTTGCAGGGCTACGGCGAGGACGGCCTCGGCCAAAACCCGACCGTGCCGAAAGACGACGGCACCGGCTCGCTGCCCGATGTGTACGAGTACGGCGCGAAAGTGGTCAACGACTGGTATGTGTCGTACAAACTCGGCAAGGGCATCCAAATTTTCGCGGGCGCGGACAACCTCTGGGGCGTTCACCCCGACATCGCCGTCGTGAAAGGCGCGGAAGGCTGGGCCTTCAACTGCGAAACCGGCGGCCCTTGGGATGCTGTGCAAATGGGCGGCAACGGTCGGCGGCTGTTCGCACGCGCCGTGCTGAATTTTTGAGTTGAATGGTTGAAAAGAGAAAAGGGTTGAAGGGGCTTAACACCCTTCAACCCTTTTCTCTTTTCAACCATTCAACTTCCCCTCTCTTCAACTCACCCGGTGCCCGCGCACGGCGAAGTACAATATATAAAGGTATGCGGGCAGCATCAGCACGAGGAAGGCGGCACGGTATCCGAGCGGGCCTTCGAGCAGGCCGTACAATTGCGGTAGCACCGCGCCCCCAGCAATGCCCATGATGAGCAGCGCGGAACCCGTCTGCGTAAAACGTCCCAACCCATTGATGGCCAGCGGGAAAATCGCCGGCCACATCACGGCATTCGCCAAGCCAAGTGCGGCGATGCAAGTGACTGCTGTTGAGCCGCTTGTGAAATATGTCAGGCCCACCAGCCCGATGCCCAGCACGGCAGAGTATTTCATGAAATCCTGTTGCGAGATGTATTTCGGAATCAACACGATGCTCAACACATACCCGACGAGCATCCCGACCAGCGTGAACGAGGTGAAATACTTGGTCTGGTCGAGCTCGAAGCCCAGCGAGCGGGCGTAAATTCCGATGCCGTCGCCGGCCAGCACTTCCGCACCGACGTAGAAAAAGATGGCCAAGGCACCCAACAGGACGTGCGGAAACTGGAACACGCTGGTTTTTCCGGCAGAAAGTTTTGTGTCCGTGTTGTCGGCATCCGTGCCTGCGGTGTCAATCTCCGGCAGAGCCGAGCGACGAATCATCCAAGCCAACGCCACGAGTACGAGTGCCAACACGATGTACGGCAGCACCACGCGCCCGGCCAACTCGTTGAGCAACAGGTTTTTCTGCGCCTCGTCGGTTGCGGCGGCCACTTGTTTTTCCAGTTCGCCTGCGTTTTTCAGGAGGATGCTGCTCAAAATGAGCGGGCTGAGGATGCCCGCCGTTTTGTTGCAAATGCCCATGATGCTGATGCGCTGCGCCGCACTTTCCAAGGGGCCGAGGATGCTGATGTACGGATTAGAGGCCGTTTGCAGCAGCGACAAACCCATGCCTTGCACAAAAAGTCCGGTCAAAAACAGCGGGAATGCTCGCGCCTGCGCTGCCGGAATGAACACCAAACAACCCACCGCCATGACCGCCAAGCCCAGTGCCATGCCGTTTTTGAAGCCTGTGCGTTCGAGGATTTTCGCCGACGGCAACGCCAAAAAGAAATAGCTCATGTAAAAAGCGAACGTGACGAAAAACGCCTGAAAAGTGTTCAGTTGGCAGGCCAGTTTCAGGAATGGAATCAACGTGCCGTTCAGCCAAGTGACGAAGCCGAACACAAAAAACAGGATGCCGATGATGGTGATTTGGTAGCGGTAGCTGGCAGGTGCGCTCATGTTGGGTTGGTAATTCGGCCATCTGATGATTCGGTGCGGTACCTTTCAAATAGCCGAATAACCAAATCATCGAATCGCCAATGAAAAAAACGCCCCGCCGTCGGTTTACCTTTGGCCGCCCCAAAAACGAGGGCCGGAGGGCTGAGCCGTAAAGGTAAAAGTGTGCGCCAATTTGTCGTATCGGCCTGAAAATCAGCAAACCACCCAATCTCCAAAGGAATCCTTCGCGGGCTTTGGGCGCAAATCACCGAATCAACAAATCACCGAATCAACAATCAAATGCAACCAACCCTTTTGATTTTGGCTGCCGGCATCGGCTCGCGCTACGGCGGTCTCAAACAAGTGGACGGCATGGGGCCGGGCGGCGAGGCCATTTTGGACTACTCCGTTTTTGATGCCATCCGCGCTGGTTTTGGCAAGGTCGTGTTCGTCATCCGCAAGGACATCGAGGCCGCTTTCCGCGAAAAAGTCGGGCAACGCATCGAGTCAAAAATCCGAGTCGAGTATGCTTTTCAGGAAATGGACACCGCGCTCGATTGGCTGCCGCAGCTGCCGCACCGCGAAAAGCCTTGGGGCACGGCACACGCTATCCTCGCCGCGAAAGCCCACTTGACCGAGCCATTTGCGGCCATCAACGCCGATGATTTTTACGGCGCAGGCGCGTTCAAGACGATTGCCGATTTTCTCCGAAACGACTGTGCACCAGATTGTTACGGCATGGTGGCCTATCGCCTCGGCAACACCCTTTCCGAAAACGGGGCCGTCTCGCGCGGTGTTTGTTCGGTCAGTGCGGACGGTTTTCTGACCGACGTGCAGGAGCGCACCAAAATCGAGCGGCTACCCGGCGGCATCCATTTTTTGGATGAAAACGGCCAACACCCGCTGGCCGACGACACGCCTGTTTCGATGAATTTTTGGGGCCTGCACCCGACGGTTTTGGACGAAATCGAGGCGCAATTCCGCCAGTTCGTCCACGCCAACATGGATAGCCCGAAGGCCGAGTTTTACATCCCCAAAGTGGTCAACGCGCTCATAGAGGCTGGGAAAATCCGCCTCCGGGTGCTCAACAGCGACAGCCAATGGTATGGCGTGACCTACACCGAAGACAAGGAAACCGTGCAATCGGCACTGGCCCGTTTCGCCGACGAAGGGCTTTACCCGAAGCCGCTGTGGGGCTGAAAAGTTTTTCGATTTTGGAATGGCGATTTACGATGTTTGCCCTGTTTGCGGGATTGGGATACAGATGAAACAGATTGGGCAGATTAGGCGGGTTTGTTTTGATTTCTGAAAAAAATCCGTGCAAATCCGCTTAATCCGTCCAATCCGCGTTCCAATCCTGCCCAATCGGCACTCGCCATTTCAAAATCGAAACCGGCCTTAACCAAACATGAAAAAAGAAAACATCCTCATCACCGGGGCGGGCGGCCAAATTGGCTCCGTCCTGACCGAGACCCTCAGCGACGTGTACGGCAGCGAACACGTCATCGCCACCGACCTGCGCCCGCTCGAATGGCACAATGGCCCGACCGAAACCCTGAACGCGCTCGACGGCCAAGCCCTCGAAGAGCTCGTGAAAAAGTGGAAGGTCAACCAGATTTACCATCTCGCAGCCATTTTGAGTGCGAAAGGCGAGCAAAACCCCATGCAGGCTTGGGACATCAATATGCGGAGCCTGTTCAATGTGCTCGAAGTGGCTCGCTCGCGCAGTTTGAGCAAAGTGTATTTTCCGTCGTCCATCGCGGTGTTTGGCAAAGAAGCCAGTCGCTTCGGTACCCCACAATACGGCCCGCTTATCCCCGAAACGGTGTACGGCATCAGCAAGGTGGCCGGCGAAAATTGGCTTCAATATTACTGGCAGAAATACGGTGTGGACGGGCGTTCGCTGCGCTATCCCGGCATCATCGGCCACCAAAGTATGCCCGGCGGCGGCACGACGGATTACGCGGTGGACATTTACCACTATGCCATCCAAGCCAAGCCCTACGAGTGTTTCCTGCGCGCCGACACACGTTTGCCGATGTTGTATATGCCCGATGCCATCCGCGCCACGCTCGAAATCATGGAGGCCCCGGCCAACCGCTTGGCCGTGCGGACGAGCTACAACTTGGCCGGGATGAGCTTCACGCCCGACGAAGTGGCCGCCAGCATCCGCCGGAAAATGCCCAACTTCAAGATGACGCACAAACCCGACTTCCGGCAGGCCATCGCCGATTCGTGGCCGGAAACGATTGACGACTCCGCCGCCCGGCACGACTGGGGCTGGAAACCGGAATTCGACCTTGACGCGATGACCGACGACATGCTGCATAACCTCGCGCTGAAATATTGACCGCTCCGTTTCAGTCGCGCCTAATTTTTCAACTGTCCAAATATTTCCAATGTGCCGCCACGCCTTTGGCAGCAGGCCGCCAAACTTGGCGTTTTCTGCTAACTTTGCGCGCCTTTTTAAAACGGCATACGGGCGACGGTTGACGGTGGACGGCCACCACAACCCTCTACCGTGAGCCGTCCACCGTCAACCGAACAATGAAAAATATCCGCAACTTCTGCATCATCGCGCACATTGACCACGGCAAAAGCACACTCGCCGACCGCCTGCTGGAATTCACACAGACCATCTCAAAACGCGAGATGCAAGACCAAGCCCTCGACAACATGGACTTGGAGCGCGAGCGCGGCATCACCATCAAGAGCCACGCAATCCAGATGAAATACGTCAGCCCGAAAACGGGCGAGGAATATGTGTTCAACCTGATTGACACGCCCGGCCACGTTGACTTTTCATACGAAGTCAGCCGCTCCATTGCCGCTTGCGAAGGCGCACTGCTGCTCGTAGATGCGACGCAAGGCATTCAGGCTCAGACGATTAGCAACCTGTACTTGGCTGTTGACCATGACCTCGAAATCATCCCCATCGTCAACAAAGTGGACATGGAAAGCGCGATGGTCGAAGAGGTGCAAGACCAAATCATTGACCTCATCGGCTGCGACCGCTCGGAAATTATCTCGGCCAGTGGGCGCACAGGCATCGGCATCCCCGACATCATGGAGGCCATCGTCGAGCGCATCCCCGCGCCGAAAGGCGACCCCAGCGCGTCGCTGCAAACGATGATTTTCGACTCAATGTTCAACTCCTATCGGGGCATCATCGCTTACGTCCGCGTGATGAACGGCACGCTGAAAAAAGGAGACAAAATCAAATTCATGGCCACCGGCAAGGAGGTCGTGGCAGAAGAAGTCGGCATCCTGCGGCTCGGCCAATTCGAGACTTCGGAAATCAGTGCGGGCAATGTCGGCTACGTCATCACAGGCATCAAGGTCAGCCGCGAAATCAAAGTCGGCGACACCATCACGCACCTCGCCAAGCCCTGCGCCGAGCCGGTCAAAGGCTTCGAGGAAGTGAAACCGATGGTCTTCGCCGGCCTTTTCCCGCTCGACAACGACGACTACGAAGACCTCCGCGACAGCATCGAAAAATTGCAGCTCAACGACGCATCGCTCGTCTTTGAGCCAATCACTTCGGTCGCGCTGGGCTTCGGTTTTCGCTGCGGATTCTTGGGGATGTTGCACCTCGAAATCGTGCAAGAGCGCCTCCAGCGCGAGTTCAACCAAGACATCATCACGACCGTCCCGAACGTGCCCTATTTCGCCACCGACATGAAAGGCAACCGATTCGAGGTGCGCCAACCGACCGAACTGCCCGACCCCAACCACCTCCAAAAAGCCGAAGAACCATACATCTACGCGCAAATCATCACGAAGCCGGACTACATCGGCAACATCATGAAACTGTGCATGGACAAGCGCGGCATCCTCCAAAAGCAAAATTTCCTCACGCCGACCCGCGTGGAAATCATCTTCCACCTGCCGCTCGCCGAAATCGTTTTCGATTTTTATGACCAACTGAAATCCATCTCGCGCGGCTACGCTTCGTTCGACTATCATGTGCTCGATTACCGCGAAACAGACCTCGTGAAACTCGACATCAAGCTCAACGGCGAACAAGTGGATGCCCTTTCGGCCCTCGTCCACCGTTCCAAAGCCGAGCACATGGGCCGCCGGATGTGCGAAAAATTGAAGGATTTGCTGCCGCGCCAGCAGTTCCAAATCGCCATCCAAGCCGCCATCGGCCAGAAAGTCATCGCCCGCGAAACACTCTCGGCCATGCGGAAAGACGTGACCGCCAAGTGCTACGGCGGCGACATCTCGCGCAAGCGCAAACTTTTGGAAAAACAGAAGGAGGGCAAAAAGCGCATGAAGCAGTTCGGTTCGGTGGAGGTGCCACAAGAAGCGTTTTTGAAAGTGCTGAAACTGAACGAATAAAAAAGCGGAGCGCGAACCGATGCGGAGGGTGGCGGGCCCCCAATAACCGTTTTTCAATGTGCTCACACTTACCGAAAAAAAATGCGCCGCGCCCACCGAGGCGCCGGTTCGCGCTCCGCTTTTTAGCCCGCCCCGTTTCTCAGCTCACCGTGAAACGAGGCACGAAAGGAGCCACCCGGCCCCGGTAGTCGCCTTTTTTCGGGATGACAAATTGGATGCGCCCGTGCTCGGAAGTCACCACCATCCCCGAAAAGTCAATCGCCTCTTCTTCCAGCTCGAATTGGCGGCGGAATGGCAGGGCACGGTATTCGGTATGCCAGTTGCGGCGCGTTTGGAGGGATTCGAAGCGGCTGTTTTTGACCGGTTCGTAGCGGATATCGAGTGTCGAATCGGTCGTGGCGATTTGCAAGTCTTCGTGCGAAAGACCCGGCGCGACGATTTCGATGACGAAATCGTCCAGCGTTTCGAACACATTGGTCGCAGGCAAATTCACGAATTGCAGCGGATATGATTGCCTGCCTGTGCGCCACCCATCGCGGGTGATAAAATCGTCGAAATACAGGGGCGTATCGGCGGGCAAGGTCAAATTTTTAGTTGCGTTGGTCATGGCGGCTTTTTTTTGCAGAGAACAGTTTTTGGGTGAAAAAGATTTCTGGGAGCCGTGCCACAAAGCGCGTTCCACGACAGGGAAGGGCCGTTTGGACGGGGCAATTTGCGCCAACTTGACCGAAAAGGCAAAGGGCAGGGACATTCTGGCAGCAATGTTTTTGAAAATATTACCAAGCCCGGCCATGCTTCGGGCCACGACCCCGCCCACTCGCGCTAACTTTGGGCGGGCACAAAACGCCATCGCCGACATGGACATCGAACTTCGCCTCGCAAATACTGCCGACATCCCGGTGCTGCGCCAGCTGGCGCACAAAATCTGGTGGGCGCATTACCCCGAAATCATCGGCACCGAACAAGTCGAATACATGCTCGAATTGATGTACTCCGAGGCTGCGCTGCAACGTCAAATGGCCGAGGGCCAAGTGTTTCGCTTGATTTTGACCGACGGCGAGCCAAGTGGGTTCATGGCCGTGAGCAAGAAGGATGCGGGCAGCTTTTTCCTGCACAAATTTTATGTGGACAACACGCAGCACCGACGCGGCATCGGCGCGGCGGTTTTCCAGAAATTGCTGGCCGAGCTACCCGGCCTCCGCGAACTGCGCCTCACAGTGAACCGCCGCAACTTCAAGAGCATCAACTTTTATTTCAAAATGGGCTTCGTCATCGAGCAAAACGTGGACATCCCCATCGGCAACGGATTCGTGATGGACGATTTTCAGATGCTCTGGCGGAATCGCCCGGACGGACAATAAAACCCGTCGCCCGCTGTTTCTACGCAAAAATCCAACGCACCCACATGCACATCAAAACGGCTTTCCTCCCCATTTTTTTCCTGATTTTCTGCCAGCAACTGTCGGCCCAATGCGTGAGCGGCGACTGCAAAAACGGCAAAGGCATTTACCGGTACCCGTCCGGCGCGGAGTACATCGGCGAGTTCAAGGACGGCGAAATTCACGGTGTGGGCACTTGCAAGTACACCGATGGCTCCAAATATCAAGGCGAGTGGAAAAACCGCTACCCCGACGGCAAAGGCACCAAAACCTACGCCGACGGCACCAAGCGCACGGGCCTCTGGAAAAAAGGCAAGCCTGTGGACGCGCAAGGAAACGTGCAGGAAGAATACATCGCCAAGAAAAAAGAGGAGCAGCAGGACGACGGCACCAACATCCAATCGGGCTGCCTTTCAGGTGATTGCAAGGCGGGTGCTGGCATCTTTGCCTACCCCGACGGCTCCAAGTACGAAGGGCAGTTCTTGGCCGGGAAATTCGACGGCTGGGGCACATTCTGGTTTGCCAACGGCGACAAATACATCGGCAACTTCAAAGAAAACTATCCGCACGGCAAAGGCACCCGCTACCATGCCGACGGCTCGCAGGAGACCGGCGAGTGGCGCGAGGGCGAGTACATCGGCAGCAGCCTAATCGAAAGCGGTCGCGTCGGATGCATCGAAGGCGACTGCGAAAACGGCAAGGGCACCTATATTTTCAAGGAAGGTTCGGCCAAGTACATCGGCGATTTCCGCGAAAACGAGGCCAACGGCTTCGGGGTTTGCACTTATGCCAACGGCGACCGCTACCGGGGCGAATGGGCCAATGGCGCGTTCAACGGCAAGGGTACGCTATACCTGCACGACGGCACCGAAGTCGCAGGCTACTGGAAGGAAGGCCAGTTTTTGGGCAAAGACGCACCATCCGATTACCAGCCCTCCGCGCCGGTGGCCGAGGAGCAAAAGCAGGCCATCGAAGAAGTCAAGCAAGAAACGAAGGTCTGGGCAGTGGTCGTGGGCGTGTCGTCGTACAACCACATGCCGGCCCTGCGCTACACCGACGACGATGCCTATCGTTTTTTCGCTTTCCTGAAAAGCCTCGAAGGCGGCGCACTCCCCGACGAGCAAGTGCGCGTGCTGATTGACGAAGACGCGACCCGCGAAACCATCCTGAACAGCATGGACGAGGTGTTTGCCAAAGCAGGCGAGCGCGATTTGGTCATTTTTTACTTCTCCGGGCACGGCCTGAACGGCTCTTTCCTGCCCATTGATTTCGACGGTTACAACAACAAAATCCTCCACGAAGAGGTGGCCGAACGCTTCGGCAAATGCCGCGCCGCGTACAAACTCTGCGTCGCCGATGCTTGCCATTCGGGCAGCATCATCGCCATGCGGAGCGGCGAGACGGAGCCGGTGCTTTCGCAGTATTATCAGCAGCTGGCGAAATCCATCAGCGGCACCGCGCTGCTCATGTCCTCCAAATCCGACGAGACCTCGCTCGAATCGCAGGGCTTGCGGCAGGGCGTGTTCAGCCACTTCCTCATCCGGGGGCTGAAAGGCGAGGCTGACAAAGACAAAAACGGCATCACGACCGTCGCCGAGCTGTACGATTATGTGTACGAAAACGTCCGCACCTACACAGGCAGCCGCCAAAGCCCGGTCATCAAAGGCACCTACGACCCGAATATGCCGGTGGCGGTGGCGCGGCATTGAGCTGTTGAGTTTGGATGAGAAAAAGGCTTGGCCCGCGGCCGCTGGCGGTCGCGGGGCCCGCCGTTTTTTGGTATTATTCAAAAGCCCAAGAAGGCGGGTGGCGCGGCATTTTGTTGTTGTTTTTGTTTTAAAAACTGTGTGGGCCGGCCCCCGTGGCGGGGCGCGGGCCAAGCCTTTTTTGGGAATTATACAAACGCCCTCTAAGGCGGATTCGCCGGACGATTGACCCGCCCAAATGACTCGTTTTGAGGCATCTATGAATCCGAATCGCTAATTTTTGACCAAACTACGCTCACTGCCGCCAAGCTGCCGAACACCCGCCGCGCCTGCTATTCAGCCGATTTTGACCGAGCATTTGCCCGGTCGCCTGCCTTTTTTCGGCCAACAAAAATTCACGGCAGATGAAATGCTTGGTTCAAAAAATGCGCGTCGGCTGGCTCGTGCTCGTCGGTTTTGTGGCCGCCCAATCGGCTTTTTCCCAAAATATTTCGCTCACTGGGTCGGTGGCCGACGGCAGCGGCCAAGCCCTCGAAGGCGCGACGGTCAGCCTGCTGAAAAGCGCGGATAGTTCGCTCGTCAAAGTCGAGTTGAGCGATGCAAGTGGGCAATTCGGATTCGCGGAGGCCAAGCCCGGTGCGTACCGTTTGTCGGTGACGATGCTCGGTTTTGAAAAATATTTCAGCGAAGAAATCGCGGTGGCTGGGCAGCCCGTCGCGCTACCGCCGATTCGCCTGCGCGAAAACGCCGCGCTCGCCGAAGTGACCGTCACGGCCAAAAAACCGTTCATCGAGCGGCGACCCGACCGCACGATTGTCAACGTGGAAAGCAGCATCCTCGCCACCGGGAGCAGCGCGTTGGAGGTGCTGGAACGCTCGCCGGGCGTAGTCGTCAACTCGAACGACGCGATTTCGCTGCGCGGGCGAGCGGGCGTGATTGTGATGATTGACGGGAAACCAAGCCCGCTGGCGGGCGCGGATTTGTCCAATTTCCTGCGCTCGCTGCCCTCGAACAGCATCGAGCGCATTGACCTCATCACCAACCCTTCGGCCAAATACGACGCGGCGGGCAACGCAGGCATCATTGACATTCGGATGAAAAAGGACAAAAAATTGGGCACAAACGGCTCGTTTTCAACGAACTACGGGCAAGGCGTGTACCCAAAGGCTGGCGCGGGCTTCAACCTCAACCACCGCAATCCGAAGGTCAACTTGTTCGGCAGCTACAATTACAGCTTCCGAAGGGGCATGAACGACCTGCGGCTGTACCGCGAGTTTTTCGATGCCAACGGGCGCACCGGAGCATACAACCAGCGCAATTACCTGACCATCCCCTACAATCTCCACATGGCGCGGGCGGGCGCGGATTTTTTCCCGAACAAAAAAACGACGCTCGGCGTGGTGGCCTCCGGCACCTTTAACCACTTCGACCCCCGCGCCCAAAACACTTCGTCGGTGGAGGGCGAAACGAACACGGTCGAGTCGTTTTTTGGCACCAGCAACCGCAGCCGCGACCGCTGGTATTCGTATGCTTTGAATGGCAATTTCAAGCGCACGTTCGGCGCACAAGGCCGCGAACTGACTGCTGACCTCGATTTTGCAAAGTATTGGAACAACACGGAACAGAACTTCACGACCCGCTACACGGGCCTCGGCGGCGAGCAAATCAAGCCGGATTACCTGCTTTTGGGCGACATCCGGGGCGATTTGCAAATCAAATCCGTGAAAGCCGACTATGTGCATCCGCTCGCGGGCAAGGCAAAAATCGAGGCTGGCGTAAAAGCCAGCATCGTGGACGCGGACAACGATTTGCAGTTTTTCGACCGCAGCAACCCCGCTGCGCCCGTGTTCGACAGCATCAATTCCAACCACTTCATCTACCGCGAAAACATCAACGCAGCCTACCTGAACGCCAGCAAAGACTGGTCAAAATTGAGCCTGCAAGCAGGGCTTCGCATGGAAAACACGCGGGCCGAGGGCACGCAATTGGTCAACGGCGAATCGTTCGACCGCAACTATGTGAACTGGTTTCCGAGCGCGTTTTTGAGCTACAAGTTTTCCGAAAAATACGAGACCGGCCTCAACCTCAGCCGTCGCCTCGACCGCCCGACCTACCGCCAACTCAACCCCTTCAAATCCTTCCTCGACCCCAGCACATACAGTTCCGGCAACCCGTACCTCAACCCGCAGTTCACTTGGTCGGCGGAATGGAACCACACGTTTTGGCAAAAACTCACGGCCACGCTCGCTTACTCGCGCACCTCGGACAACATCACGCAGGTCATCGCCCCTGTCGGCGGGCAGGAGCGTGTGACAATCCAAACCGACAGCAACCTGACGACGGTGGAATATTGGAGCGTCGCGCTGAACTACAATTTCGACGTTGCCGGCTGGTGGAGCATGGTGAACAACCTCAACACTTGGCGCGGCCAATACGCCGGCAACCTCGCCAACACCCCGCTGCGCGACGGCAACACGGTGTTGCACGTTTTCACGACGCACAATTTCAAGTTGAAAAACGAGTGGGCGGCGGAACTCAATTTCAATTACAAAACCCGCGAAATCTATGGTTTCATGAACCTAAACCCCATGTGGGGTCTCGGCGCAGGCATCCAAAAAACGATGCTCGACCGGCGGGCGACCTTGAAACTGGCGGTGACGGATATTTTCTGGCAAAACTTGCCGAGTGCGACCATCCGGTTCAGTGATTACGAAGAAACCTTCGAGGTGTTCCGCGAAACGCGGGTGGCGACTTTGTCCCTCAATTATCGTTTCGGGAAAAACACGGTGGCGCAGGCGAGGCGGCGGCAAGGCGGCGCGGAGGACGAAAAACGGCGGGCAGGCGGCGGGCAGGGGTGAGTGTGGAAATTGGAAATCAGAAATTGCTCAGTTTTCAAAGACTGTTTTCACATCCAATTCAAAATCGGGCAGGACGGAGGACTTGATGGTGCCTTCTTCGGCGGCAAATGAGAACAAGCGATAGCGGTTGTTTTCCATGCGATAGACCTCGATGCTCTGGTTTTGCGGGTCAACAATCCAGTATTCGCGCACGGCAAACTGTTCGTACACCTCCATTTTGTCGCCCCGGTCTTTGTTCATCGTGCCTTTCGAGAGGATTTCCACAATCAAATCCGGCGCCCCGACCACGCCATTGTTTTCTCGGATGACAAAATCCCGCTCGTGGCTGACGAACAAAAGGTCGGGTTGGATGCCCGCATTTTCCTCGTCGAGGTACACGTCGTATGGCGCGGCGAAGAACTGGCCGAGGTTTTTCTGGCGGTTGTAAATGCCAAATTCGATGGCGAGTTTGAACGAAACCCGCTGGTGCGGTGTGTTGGGTGATGCTCGTCTCACGATTTGTCCTTTGATGAGTTCATAAATGCCCGTGTCGCCTTCGGGGATTTCCAAGTCCCGGAGGTCGGCGTAGGTGATGTTTTTGGTTGCGACTTCCATGTTTCAATTCAATTTTTTGCGCCCTGCGTGGTGCAAATTTACCAAAGTCTGAAAGCAAGATGAACAGAAAATCCTTCCTCCAAAACCAACATCAAAATCAACGATGAAAGCACTCATTTTCAACGTATTATACCTATTTCCAGCAGCGGCGTTCGCCCAACTTTTCACTGACGCGACTGCCAACCTCCCGGCCGCTGCTTCGGGCGCGAACATGGATGTCCGGGCCTTTGATTTGGAGGGCGACGGCGACCTCGACCTCGTATTTGCGCGCGAGTTTCAGCCCAATTTTTTGCTGCGAAACAATGGACAGGCGGTTTTCACAAACGCCACGCCCGGCAATTTGCCGCAGGAAACCCATGACTCCGAAGACGTGGCGGTGGCCGATTTCAACGGCGACGGCCATCTCGACCTCGTGTTTTGCAGCGAGGACGACGTGGCGCAGGGCTGGTCGAACGTCCACGAGTTTTACCTCGGCGACGGCGCGGGCAAATTCGCGGCAGCGGCCTACCAGCCACCCGATTCGGAAGCCAATGCGGTCATTGCTGCCGACCTCAATTCGGACGGGCTGCCGGATTTGTTGTTCGGGAACAAAGGCACGATTGGGGTACTCATCAACAACGGAGCGGGAGGCTTTTCCGCTGAAAATCAACGAGTTCCGCAAATCCAGCGCACCACGCAAGACCTCGCTTTGGCCGATGTGGACGGCGACGGCGATGCCGATTTGTTCGCAGGAAATGAGAACGGAAACCTGCTTTTAATCAACGACGGCACCGGGAATTTCACCGACGAGACCGCCGCTCGGCTGCCCGCTGGGCTGAACATCGAGACCCGGAAAGTGGCTTTCGGGGACGTGGAGGGCGACGGAGACTTGGATATTTTTCTCTCGAATGTGGCCTTTTTGCCCGGCAAAAACCCACAAAACCGCCTGTTCATCAACGACGGTGCGGGCCATTTCACGGACAAAACCGCGACCCAATTGCCTACCGATGCCGCCCACACGATTGACGCGATTTTCGAGGACATTGACCTCGACGGCGACCTTGACCTCGTGGTAGCAAATGTGTTTGGCGGGCCGCTAAAAATTTACGGAAACGACGGCTCCGGGCATTTTTCAGATGCAACGCTGGCCGTGCTGGGCAAGAATTTTTACCGCGACGCGCTCGGCGTGATTGCCGCCGATTTCAACGGCGACGGCCTGCGCGACCTTTACGTCTGCCACCGCAACACCCCGCAAAATCCGCAGAAAGATTTGCTGTTGCTGCGCTCACCGGTGGTTGCAGCACCGGAGGCGGACGACCTCGCCAACGAGGTGCGGATTTTCCCAAATCCCATTGACAATCAATTTTTTATCAAAACCAACCGGGCGCATTTGGACACCGTTCGGCTGCAAAACAGCACCGGGCAAACGCTGTTTTCGATGACCCCAAAGCCAGCGGGCGAAGGTGTTTTCCGCTGCGATTTGCCGAAAGGCAGATTGCCAAGTGGCATCTATTTTTTGTCCGTTGGCGATGCTCGCAAACCAATTTTTATCCGATAAATACACATGAAAAAGTCAACTTCTGTTTTGTTTCTGTTGCTCCTGCTTTGCCTTTGCGGCAGGTCGCAAACCGTCCCGGCCAAGCTCGACAGCATGCTCAACCGGACGCTCGACAGTATGCTCATAGTGGTCAATGCCAAAGGTTTCGGCGCGGCGGTGCAGCTGCCCAACGGCGCGGTTTGGGCAAACGGCGCAGGTATTTCGTCGGCCAATCCGCTCGAAAAAATCGGCGACGACCACGCTTTCAACATCGGCAGCGTGACCAAGACCATCACCGCCGCCAGCATCCTGCAACTGGCCGATGAGGGCGTGCTTTCGCTGGATGACGGCCTGCATGAGTGGCTCGATACGTTCCAATACATCAATCCGAACATCACTATCCGGCAACTGCTGCGGCACCAATCGGGCATTTACGATGTGATTACGAATCCCAACGCGCAGCCTGCTTGGCTCCAAAACCCGGACTCTATTTGGCGGCAGGAAGACATCATCAAGACGTTCATCCGTCCGCCGCTTTTTCAGCCGGGCGCGAATTTCAGCTACTCCAACACGAACTACCTGTTGCTCGGACTCATCATCGAAGCCGCGTCGGGCAAGCCTTATTACCAAGAAGCACGCGACCGGTTTTTTACGCCGCTTGGGCTTGGCACCATTTCCGCGCCGCCGTTGGAGCCGCAGCCGCCGACCATCGCGCACCTTTGGCTTGACCTGAACGGCGACGGGCAAGCCGAGGACGCACACGATTTTTTCTCGAATTGGCACTCGTTCGCCACGGCAGGCGGCGCAGCGGGCATTTATTATTCCACACCTTCGGACATGGCGCGCTGGATGCGGACGTACATGAGCGGCACGCTGCTTTCGCCGGACATGATGGCGCAGCTGAAAACGACCGTTTCCACGCCGTTCAACGGCGGCACGCGCTACGGCTTGGGCATCATGGAGCGCAATTTCCAGACTTACAAGGGTTTCGGGCACGGCGGCGACGCGGGCTACTCGGCCAGCGTGTGGTATTTCCCGGCGCAGGATGTGAGCGTGGCGGTGCTGAACAACGACGGGCGGCGCAATTCGTGGACGCTTGCCCCGGTCGTGCTGGCACTTTTGAAAACGTACATCGCCTGCACGACGATGGTCTCCGCGTCGGATTTGGCTACTGCCGAACCGATGCGCATTTTCCCGAATCCGTTTTCCGACGCGGTGCAAATTTCGGTCAATCTTCCAACGGACGTGGCCGATGCACAGGTTGTGCTGACCAATGCTTTGGGCCAAAGAGTGGCCGCAACGGACATTTCGAGCCCGGCAGCGGGCGAGCAGGTTTTGCAACTTCCGAGCCTCCAAAAACTGCCTGCCGGGCTGTACTCGGCGACGCTGGTTTTGGACGGGAAGGCTGCCAACACGGCAAAAATCGTCAAACATTGAGGCTTTTGGGGCGGCGGGGCCATGCCCTCGCCGCCCTTTTGTTGCCTATGAATCATTCGTTTTTCAGTGCGTTCACGGGGTTGGCCAGTGCTGCTTTGACCGATTGGAAACTAACCGTCAAGAATGCGATGCCGACAGCGGCCAAGCCCGCCAAGACGAACATCCACCATTGAATATCAATGCGATACGCAAAATCGGAGAGCCATTTTTGCATAAAAAAGTAGGCCATCGGTGAGGCAATAACGATGGATACGACGACGAGAACCAAGAAATCCCGCACCAACAAACCTGTGACACTCGTCACCGACGCGCCCAGCACTTTGCGGATGCCGATTTCCTTTGTACGCCGCAGGATGGTGAACGTGCTCAACCCGAACAGGCCGAGGCAACTGATGAGCAACGCGATGAGCATCGTGCCATTGGCGAGCGACGACATTTTGCGGTCTTCCTCGTACACCTCCGCCAGCACCTCGTCGTAAAATTGATATTTGAACGGCGCGGTGGGGTAGAGTTTTTGCCATTCGGCCTCCATTTTTCGGAAGCCCTGCTGCCAGAGATTCGGGTCGGAGCCAGCCATTTTGATGCTCAAAGTCGTCTGGCCTTCGCGGCTGCACATGAGCGCGACGGGTTCGATTTTTTCGTAAGACGAGAGCATCTGGAAGTCCTTGACTACGCCCACGATGGGGTAGCTGTTGCCCTGATTTTCTTTCAAAAACTGCCCGACGGCCGCCTGTGGCGACCCAAAACCGAAGGTTTGCACAGCCGTTTCATTGATGACGTACTCGCGGGCGGTGTCGCTCGGCAACAGGTTTCGGCCCGCCAAAAGTTGCATTTTGTACAGCCCAATGGTGGCCGTGTCGGCGTAACGCCGGAACATATTGTGCTCCACTTTTTCACCCCGCGCGTTCACAGCCTCGTGCGTATTGCTCGAATACGAGCTTGAAAAAATCTGCTCGCCAAGCGAGATGGCCTCCACTTCGGGCAATTTTCGGAGTTCGTCGGCCAGCGTGAAATGGCGGTCTTTCATCTCCGGTTTTTGCAGGATTTTCCACGGGATGTCAATCAGCACGATGGCCTCGCGGTCGAATCCGAGGTCTTGCCGCATCAAAAATTGCATCTGTCGGCCCATGACCAAAGCTGCCACGAGCAACAGTTGCGACACGACGAACTGGAACACAATCAAGCCTTTGCGAAGCCGGACACCGCTTTTGTTGCTTGTCGCCACTTGGCTGCGTAGCAGGCTTACCGGCTGAAAACGCGCCATCAACCAGCCCGGGTAAACCCCCGAAAGCGCACTCACAACCCCCACCAAAATTAGCGCGAAACCGAGTATCGGCCCCACGCGCACGAAATCCAGCATGGCCTCGTCGCTTGGAATCATATCCTGAAATTCGCGCAAAAACCACGCAGCCAGCAGGCCTGCCACGCAGGCCGATGCGACCGTGACCACCGCAGTTTCGGTCAAAAACTGCCCAATCACACTGCGTTTTTGACTGCCGAGCGTTTTCCGAACCCCGATTTCGCGGGTGCGCTGCGGCAGTTGGGCGGTGGACAAATTGACGTAATTGATGATGGCCAGCAGCAGCAAAAAGCCCGCAACGGCCAGCATACCGTACAGCACCTTCGGGTTGGCAGCCCGGATGTGGCTGCCGTATTCCGGGTCGAAATGGACTTCGTGGAGCGATTGTAGGAGGTGGCGGCGTGTCATGTTGTTCTTGGCCAGTTGCTCGCGGCTATTTTCGTCCGAGAGGCGGTTGATTTGCTCGGCCACGCGGTCACGGTCGGCTTTCGAGTGGAGCAGGAGGAAAAGCTGGTTGTTGGAGTTCACACTGGCCCAGCGGCGTTTGTCGTCCGTTGCGATTGGCTTTGCGAGCGAGCGCATCTCCTTAGCCTCGAACACGCTGGGGTAGCCCAAATCGGCCACTACGCCCGTGACCGCCGTGCGGAGGGTGTCGTTGTAAAACAGTGTCTGGCCGAGTACCTGATCGGGCGAAAGCCCCGGAAAATATCGCGCCGCCCGGCTTCGCGTGAGCACGACTTGGTTGGGTGCGTCCAATGCGGCCACTGGGCTTCCGGCCAGCCAATCGTAGGCTGTGAGTTGGAAATACCGCCCGTCGGTCTCCACGATTTGGCGGATTTCATCCTCGAAAATACGTGGGTTGCCACCACCGAGACTCGGCACGGTCACGTTCGTGAAATATCGGTCGAACACAGGCACGGCCAATTCTACGCCTGCCACGTCGCTTGCGGCTTTGACCAAAGGCGTGGGCACGCCGCCGTTGCCGCTCTCTTTTCCGTCATAAGTGAACGAACTGACCACCCTAAAAGCCCGGTCGCGGTGCGGGTGTGGCCCATCGTAACTGAACTCAAAGTCAACGATTTGGAAAACGACCCACGCCGCTGCCAACCCGACGGAGAGGCCCATGATGTTCAGGGCCGTGAACAGGCGGTTTCGCCACAGGGTTCGGAAGATGAATTTCAAGTTATAGCCAATCATAGCCTTGCTGTTTTAGTGGTTGAAAATCAAGGGGTTCACTCGCTCCGCAGTGATTTGACGGGGTTGGCGAGTGCCGCTTTTATGCTCTGGAAACTGACCGTCAAAAACGCGATGCCGACAGCTGCTGCGCCCGCCACGACGAACATCCACCATTGGATGTCAATGCGATAGGCAAAATCGGAGAGCCACTTTTGCATGAAAAAATAGGCCACTGGCGCGGCGATGACAAAGGCTATGGCGACTAATTTCAAGAAGTCTTTGGCCAGCAGGCTTGTGATGCTTGTTACCGACGCGCCGAGCACTTTGCGGATGCCGATTTCCTTGCGGCGTTGCTGGATGGTGTACGTTGCCAGCCCGAACAGCCCCGTGCAGGCGATGAAAATCGCCAGCAACGCAAACACGCTGGCGATGCTGCCCGATCGCTGCTCGGTGCGGTACATCTCGTCGAACTCTTGGTCGAGGAAAGCATAGTTGAACGGCCGGTGCGGGGCCACTTTTTTCCAGACCTTTTCGATGTTGGCGAGCGTAGCCGGAATGTCGCCTCCCCTGAATTTTATCATCAGTTTGTTCACCTCGCGGTCGGTGATGAACAGGGCCAAGGGGGCGATATTTTGGTGCAGCGGGGCGATGTGGAAATCCTCTGCGACCGCTTTCACCGTGCCGTCGCGGCCATTGATGCGGATGCGCTTGCCGATGGCCGTTTCGGCTGTCCAGCCCAGTTCCCTGGCGGCTGACTCATTGATTATGAAGCGATAACGTCGGAGTTCGACGCTATCTGTCGCCAATTGAGCCACGTCGGTTCCGGCGAAATCCTCGCCTGCCAGCAGCCGGATGCCCAGTGTTTTTACAAAATCCTCGTCGGTGCCGACGGCGTTGACCGTCATGCGAAAATCCTCCGGCCTGCCTTCGGCCCAGATGCTGTAACCGCCCTGCACGAAGGTGGGTGTTTCGGAGGCCGCCGCCACTTGTTGGATGCGGACATCGGCTTTCAGCTCGTTTTTCACGCTCGACAAATTTCCCCGCACCACGCGGTCCATCGGCAGCACCACGACTTGCTCTTTGTCGTAGCCGAGTTTGCGGTTTTGGATGAAAGCCATCTGCCGATTGATGACGAACGTGCCGATGAGCAAAAGGAAAGACACCGCGAACTGGAACACAACCAGTGTTTTGCGCAGGCTGCCGCCGCTTCCCGTGCTTTTGAAATCGCCTTTCAGCACCTTCGCCGGCTGAAAATTGGCGAGCACAAAGGCCGGGTAGCCGCCCGCCACCAAGCTCACCACCAAGCCAAGCCCGACGAGACCCAACAGGGCATTCGGGCTTTGGGAAAAAACGAGGCTCAATTCCCGCCCGCTCAGGTCGTTGAAAGCAGGTAGCAACAAGTAGGAAGCCGTCACCGCCAGCACCAGCGCAATCGCCGTGACGAACGCCGATTCGCCGATGAACTGCCGCACCAGTTGCCCGTTGAACGCGCCCACCACTTTGCGGATGCCCGTCTCAGCTGCCCGCTCGACGGCTTGGGCGGTGGTCAGGTTGATGTAATTGATGCACGCCGCCAGCAATATCAGCAGCGCGATGGCCGAAAAAATATAGACGTATCGCATATCGCTGCCCGGCTCCAAACCACCTTCTGCGCGGGCACTCAAGTGAACTTCGCGCATGGGTTGGAGCACATACGTCAGGTAACTACCGGCTGCGAATTCGCCCTTCATCAGTTCGGCGGTGTGCGCTTTGATTTTGGCTTCCAGCGGAGCCGCCGCTGCGGGGTCGTGGAGCAGCAAGTAGGTGTAAAAATTGGCCGAGCCCCAGATGTGCTCCCGCCATCCCTCCAACGTGTGAAACGAGGCCACGAAATCAAACTTGATTTGCGAGTTTTCCGGCACATCGGCCACCACGCCAGTCACCGTCAAATCGGTGGAAGCCCCAGCCCGCAGCGTTTTGCCCAGCGGGTCTTCGTTCCCGAAATACCGGCGGGCTGCTTGCTCGGTCAGCACCACCGAGTTCGTCCGGTCGAGCATCGTGTGGCGGTCGCCCTGTTTCACCTCAAAGGAAAATAGCTCAAAAAACGTCGAATCGGCCCACAGGAATCCCTTTTCCTCGCGCACTTCCTCGTTATGCCGCAGCACGGTGGGCGAAAAATCAGCCGTGCTGTAAATCCGCACGCCCGACTCCACTTCCGGGAACACCCGCTTGAATTCCGGGTATGCGGCAGTGGGCGTGGTGGCAAAATCGCTCACTTGGCCATCTTCCCCAGCCTGCGAGGTGAGCCTGAAAATGCGGTCGCCTTTTTCGTGGAAGCCGTCGTACCCCAGTTCAGAAACCACATAAGTGGCGATGAGGATGAAGCACGTCAGCCCCACCGCGAGGCCCGATATGTTGATGAGCGAGAACAACTTGTTGCGCGTCAAGCGGCGCGTTACGGTGCGGAAAAAAGTGGTAGCCATAAGCGGGATTTGTTTTTCAAAAAGTTGGAGGAGCGGTTTGTCGGGGCTGGCATTTTACTCGCTTCGCAAACTTTTCACCGGATTGGCCAATGCTGCCCGAGCCAACATCCGTCATTGAATATTATGGTTGCGGGGGTGAGTTGGGATAGCTTCGAATCATAGCTTGGAACGGCTTGGTTTGTAAAATGGAATCGCCGATGAAGGCAGGCCAAGCCATGTGCCGTTTTGCCAAGACGGTGTTTATCAATGATTTAGGGATGTTTTCAGGGAAAGGTTTTGTCCGAAAACGAACGCCCTTGTTCGGTTGCGCAAAAAACAGCGGCCCGCCGGAGGTGCTTCCGGCGGGCCGCGCTTGCCTGAAAAAGTGCGCGATTGGAAATCAGTTTTTCAGTTTTTCGGGCGAGAAATCAACGGACAGCTGGCGGCCTCGGCAGGCCACTTGCCATGCGGTGTAAAAGGCCAGTTGTGCCCGTTTGGCCGCTGCGTCGAAATTGATTTTATCGGGCGTGTCGGTGGGCTTGTGGTAGTCGTCGTGGGTTCCGTTGAAGAAGAACGTGGCCGGGATGCCCTTCATCACGAAGTTGTAGTGGTCGCTGCGCTCGAAGTAGTGGTTGGGGTCTCTGGGGTCGTTGTACTTGTAATCGAGCGACATTTTCGTGAAGCGTTTGTTCGCGTCCTCGGTGATGTCGTGGAGGTCTTTGCTGGTGCGGTCGCCGCCGATGACGTAGATGTAGTTCGGGTCGGAGGCGTGCTCTTTGTCCACGCGGCCCACCATGTCAATGTTGATGTTGCAGATGGTCTGGTTGAGCGGCAGAACCGGGAACTCGGTGTAAAACTTGGAGCCGAGCAGCCCTTTTTCCTCTCCGCTGACGAGCATGCAAACCACCGTGCGCTTCGGGCCGATGCCCTGTTTTTTGGCTTCCGCAAATGCTTGCGCGATTTCGATGACGGCTGCCGTGCCGGAGGCGTTGTCGTCCGCGCCATAATAAATCTTGGTCGAATCCACCGCGCCGAGGTGGTCATAGTGCGCGGTGATGAGCACATATTGGTTTTTCAGCACGGGGTCGGTGCCCTCGATGATGCCGAGCACGTTCGAGCCTTCGAGCGTCTTGACCTCGCGGTCGAAACTGGCCTCTACTTGTGCCTTGATTTTCAAGGGTTTGAAGCCTTTGCCCGCCCGCAAATCGGCCATAGCCTCGGCTACTTTCTCCGCTTTCTCGGCGGCCAACGCCTCAAAAGTGCCGGTGGAGATGAAAGCGTGCGGTGCGAGGTCTTTGGTTTGGTCGCTTATTTTGCCTGATGTGGACGTGGGTTGCCAGCCCCAGTTGGAGAGGGCGCGGCGGTTCTTTTGCACGTTTTCGGCCAGTTTCGCATCAATGATGAAAGCCGCCGCCGCGCCTTTTTGCTTGGCGAGGCGCACCTTCTTTTTCCAATCGGTCGCCCACGCCGAGCGCAGCTCCGTGCCTGTGATGAGGGAGAGATTGCCCGCCGGGTTGAGTGGCTCACCGTCGTAGAACACGACGATTTTGCCCGCCACATCGGCCTTGCCGTAGTCGTTGTATTGGCCTTCTTGGATGCCATAGCCCACGAACACGACCTCTTTGGCGGCGAGTGTCGGCACATCGGGGCACAGGGCCGGGAAGACGTAGAAGTCAGTGTTTTTCTTCATGTCGCGCCCACCGATTTTGAGGGCCAAGTCTTTCCAAGTGCTGTTTTGGAGGGCGATTTCTTGGAAAAACGAGTTGGTCTCGCGGGGCTTGGTCAGCCCGATGGATGTAAATTGCGCGGCGATGTAGTCTGCCGCCAATCGTTGGCCTTCGGTCCCGGTTTCGCGCCCGGCGAACGTGCGCCCGGCCAGCGAGTCAATCAGCACTTTCATATCGGCGGCGGTGATGCTTTTTCCGAAGGGTTGCGGGTCGGGTGCGTCGCCAATGGTGGCTCGGCGGAGGCGTTCCTCCACGATTCGTTGGAGCGAGTCGGGGCTTTGGGCAAAAAGCGAGGCGAAAGCCATGAGCATCGCCAGCGTGAGTTTCAATTTCATGTGTGGAGTGAGTGTTGATTTGAGATGGGTTGGGAAAACTGCGCAAAGTTCCCGAAATGGCCCCGATAAGTGCCCCAAACCACGAAAAAAACCTCAATGCGCCTCCAACCAATTGTGCCCCGTGCCCATTTCCACCAAAATCGGGACGCGCAAATTGGGGATAGCGGTCTCCATTTTTTCGCGGATGATGGGTTTTAGGCGGTCGAGTTCGTCCATCCGGGCATCGAACACAAGCTCGTCGTGGACTTGCAAAATCATTTTTGATTGGAAACCGCCCGCCCGCATGGCTTCGCGGATGTTTATCATCGCCACTTTGATGAGGTCGGCGGCCGTGCCTTGGATGGGCGTGTTGATGGCGATGCGCTCGGCCATCGAGCGCATCATACCGTTGCCGGAATTGATGTCGCGGAGGTTGCGGCGGCGACCCAACAGCGTCTCGACGTAGCCGTTCGTGCGGGCGAATTCGACGGTCGTTTCCATGTATTTTTTGAGGCCGGAATACTGACGAAAGTAATTCTCTATCAACTCTTTAGCTTCAGTTCGTTTGATGCCGAGCTGGCTCGAAAGATTGCTCGCGCCCGCGCCGTAGATGATGCTGAAATTGACGGTTTTCGCCGCCCGGCGCTGCTCGCTCGTAACCTCCGCGAGCGGCACGCCATAGACCCCGGCGGCGGTGGCGGTGTGGATGTCCAGCCCTTTTTGGAAGGCATTGAGCATGGCTTCGTCGCCGCTGATTTCGGCGATGAGCCGCAGTTCGATTTGCGAATAGTCCGCCGAAAGCAGCACGTGCTCGTCGTCGCGGGGGATGAACGCCTCGCGCACCTTGCGGCCTTCGGGCGTACGGATGGGGATGTTTTGCAGGTTCGGGTTTTGGCTGCTGAGCCGCCCGGTGGCCGCGATGGTTTGGTTGAACTGCGAATGGACGCGCCCGGTGAGCGGGTTGACCATTTGCGGCAGCGCGTCCACGTAGGTGCTTTTGAGTTTCATCAGGCCGCGATGGGCAAGGATGTCGCGCGCAACTGGCACGTTTTCAGCCACTTGCGAGAGCGTGTCGTCGTCGGTGGAGTATTGGCCGGATTTCATTTTGCGGCCCGGATAGGGGATTTTCATGCGGTCGAAAAGCACCTCGCCGACCTGCTTGGGGCTGGCGACGTTGAAGGTGTAGCCCGTCGTGTCGAGGATTTTTTGTTCCAAAACTTGAATCTGCACGGCCAGTTCCTTCGAGTATTCGCGCAGGAAATCGGGGTCAATCCGCACGCCCGCGTGTTCGATGTCGGTCAGCACTTTCACGAGCGGCGTTTCGACCTCGCGGAAGAGTTTTTCGAGTTTGTTTTCGGCCAATTTCGGGGCAAGGAAATCGCGCAGTTGCAGCGTGATGTCTGCGTCTTCGCCCGCGTATTCTTTGATTTTTTCGAGCGGCACGTCGCGCATATTTCCCTGCGCCGCGCCCTTTTTGCCGATGAGTTCTTCGATTTTGACGGGCGCGTAATTGAGGTAGGTTTCGGCCAAAAAATTCATGTTGTGGCGCAGTTCCGGCTCCCAGAGGTAGTGCGCCAGCATGGTGTCCCAGTAAAAACCGCGCAGCTCCACACCGTAGTTTTTCAGCACGATGGCATCGTATTTCAGGTTCTGCCCGACTTTCTCAATCGCCTCATTTTCAAAGACTTGCCTGAATTCTTCCACGACTTTTTGCGCCTCCTCGCGCTCGGCGGGGATGGGCACATACCATGCCTCGCCGGGCTTTGTGGCAAATGAAAAGCCGACCAACTCGGCCTGCGTCGCATCGAGTGCGGTCGTCTCCGAGTCGTAGCAAATGGAGGGGCTGGCCTCCAAAATTTTCAGCAAATCAGCCCGCTCGGCAGCCGTCTCGGCGAGGCGATACTCGTGTGGTGTGTTGTGGATGTTTTTGTCCGCGATGCGGTGCGCCACACCGTCGGTTTCCGTGATGCCACCGACAGGCTGGGCGGCTGGGTCGTCGCCAAAAAGGGAAAATTGGCCACTCGCATCACCCCCCCCGCCCCCTGAAGGGGGAGCCTTTTTTGCAGATTTCCCTGTTTTCGCCGCGCCCGACTCCCCTTTTAGGGGGCTGGGGGGCGTGGTCGGCCCTCCCGCCAGTGGGCTTTTCAAAATGGCCTCGGCGAGGCTTCGGAATTCGAGTTCTTTGAAAATGTCGAGCAGCGCGTCGCGGTCGAACGGCTCGATTTCGTACTGCGTTTCGTCAAAATCAATCGGCACGTTCACATCAATCGTGGCGAGCCATTTGGAGAGGGTGGCTTTTTCGTGGTGGGTTTTGACGATTTCCTGCTGTTTGCCTTTCAGTTTGTCGGCGTTGGCGAGCAGGTTTTCCACTGTGTCAAATTCTTCGAGCAGTTTCACGGCGGTTTTTTCGCCGATGCCGGGCAGGCCGGGGATGTTGTCCACCGCGTCGCCCATGAGGGCCAGCACGTCAATGACTTGCTCGACGCGGCGGATGCCCCATTTTTCGCAGACCTCTTTTTTGCCCCAGATTTCCGCGTCGCCGCCCGATTTGCCGGGTTTGTACACGAAAATATGGTCGTCCACGAGTTGGCCGTAGTCCTTGTCGGGCGTGACCATGAACACGTCGTAACCCACGCGCTCGGCCTGTTTTGCGACGGTGCCAATCACGTCGTCGGCCTCATAATTGGGCACGATGACCACCGGAATGCGCATGGCCTCCAAGATTTTCATAATCCAGGGGATGGCGAAGGTGATGTCCTCCGGTTGGGCCTCGCGGTTGGCCTTGTACGCCTCGAATTTTTCGTGGCGAAACGTGCCCCCATGCGGGTCGAACATGACAGCCAAGTGCGTCGGTTTTTCGGTGTGCATCATGTCCCAAAGTGTGCGGATGAAGCCCTGCACGGCGGAGACGTTCCAGCCTTTTGAGTTCAATAAAGGTCTGGCAATGAACGCATAATGGGCGCGATAGACGAGGGCGTGGCCGTCGAGGAGGAAAAGTTTTTTCGACATGGGACGAGGCAGTGTGCTGATGTGGGAATTGGAAAAAACGGGCAAATCCCGCCCGGTTTTGGGCGCGGCAAGGTAGGCCGAATTATCAATTTTTTGTTTGAAAAACGGGGCGTGTCAAACCAGCGACTGCCACTTTTTCCAGCGGATTTTCAGTTGGTCGGCCCAAGTCAAAACCGGCTCGGCGAGCGGGCCATCCCAGTCTTGGCCGCGCCGCAGGTGCCGCCGGATGAACAGGCTCGACGGGATGCCCCATTTGCGGAGGAAGGTGTCGCTGCCCCGGTTGCGGCGGGCGCGGCGCGTGGATTTCGAGCCGAAATGATAGACGCGGCTCGCGCCCACCCCTTTGAACAGCCGCACGCCCGCGTCCCAGAGTTTTTTCGAGAAATCGGGGTCGGAGTACATCCCCGGCGAAAACTCCACGCTGTATCCGCCGACCAAATCCCACAGTTCGAGCGGCACGACGTTGGGTGGCCAAGTCGCGCCCTGCCAGTTGTTTTTGGGCAGCGCGGCAAACTCGGCGAGCAATTTATCTTCCTGAAAATCAGCAGGTTCGGAGCCAAAATTGCGCACGACGACGCAAGCGTTCCCCGTTTCCGTCGGTTCAATCATCGTGCTCGACAGGAAAAATGAGCGGTGGCCGATGTCCCCGATTTCGCGCCAAAGTGCCTCGTCCCAGCCGGGGCAGGCGTACATGTCGTCGTTGAAATAGGCGAAAAAATCCGTCCGCACGAGCGGGCGGCAGGCATTGAGGGCATAGCAAATACCCGCGTTTTCGGGGAAAAACACCCAGTCGAGGTCGGGCTGGGCGCGCACCCAATCCAGCGTGCCGTCGCGGCCTTCATTGACAACGACGATGATTTGATGCCGGAAAGCCGAGTTTTCACGCAGGCTCCGCACGAGCAGTTGGAGGTAGGCAAGGTTGTTCCAAGTCGGGATAACGATAGAAAAACGCTCCGGCTGACTGGCCGCTTTCGGCGATGATTTTTGGAAATCGAGCATGAGCAATGGGTCGGTTTCGAGGGGTCAAACCTCGATTTTTTCCAAGATGCGGAACACGAAAGGCCACTCGTTTTTCGCATCTGGCTCGTGCGCCTCGCGGAAGGTTTCGCGCCACGCGGTGGGGTCGGTTTCGGGGAAAAACACATCGCCTTTGGTTTCCAAGTCCACTTCGGTCAGGTAGATTTTGTCCCAGAACTCGACACTTTGGCGGTAAATCTCGCCGCCGCCGATGATGAATGCCTCGGTCTCGCCCGCGTCGAAAGCATAATCAAGCGCGGCCTCGATGGAGTTGACAATCACCACGCCGTCGGCCACGAAAAACGGGTCGCGGGTGATGACGATATTCGTGCGCTTGGGCAGGGGCCGCCCGATGCTGCGAAAACACTTGCGGCCCATGATGACCGCGTGGCCGAGCGTGCAGCGTTTGAACCACGCGAGGTCGGCGGGCAGGTACCAAGGGATTTGGTTGTCTTTGCCGATGACATTGTTTTTGGCGACGGCGACGATAGCGGAGACAAGCATTGAGTGAATGAGTCATTGAGTAAATGAGTGAATGAGCGAATGAGCGATTTTCGTAAATCACTCATTCGCTCATTCACTCAATGACAGTTTCGCCCATTTGGAGCAGGATTTCCCACTCTTCTGGGCTGACAGGCATGGTGGAAATGCGCGGGTTGCGGACGAGCAGCAGGTTTTGCAGGGCGGGCGTGGCTTTGATGACGGGCAGTGGCACGGGCTTCGTGAACGCCTTGACCGGCACCATGTCCACCGCCGACCAATCGCCGGATTCCGCCGTCGGGTCGGGGTAGGCTTCGCGGCTGACGCGGGCGATGCCCACGATTTCGAGGCCGATGTTGCTGTGGTAAAACAGGCACAGGTCGCCGACTTTCATGGCCCGGAGGTTGTTGCGGGCTTGGTAGTTCCGCACACCGTCCCAGCGGGTTTGTCCGTCGGCGACGAGTTGTTGGTAGGAAAAAACGTCGGGTTCGGATTTGACGAGCCAGTAGTTCATCTTGTCTCTTTGACTATTTTTCTGAAAAAATCGCGGTTGCCGATTCGAGCCGCCACGAAATAAACGCCGTCCGGTAAATGCTGGATTGACACTTGGCCTGCCCCGGTTTGGCTTTCGACCAAATTGCCCAGCACGTCGAACACACTGATTTTCTGCACGTTATCGGCTTCGACGATGAGCAGGCCCGCGCTTGGGTTGGGGTAGATTTTCAACGAAACAGCTCCCGCGATTTCATCTGCGCCGACGGTCACGCGGCAGTCCGAGCCTTCGGGAAAGGTCAGCGTCGAATCCGAAAAACACTGCAACCAGCCCCAGGGCTGCGGGTCAACGAAACCCGGAATCGGAAACAAGTGCTGCCGCCCGCCGATGCCTTCGTAAATCGGGCCGTTCAAAACAAAGGGCGGGGCAGGAAAAACCGTCGAAATCCATTGCACTTTGAGGGAGTGGCCGCCCGATTGGACTTGGGTGACGGAATCAATCCTCGCTCGCAAAACATAGGCCGAACCCCATTCCCAAACGCTGTATATTTCAAGTGTGTCGCCCGCGTTTTTGCTGAAATCGTACAACGGGAAAAACTCGGAAAGTTTGGAGTCGAAGTACCAGACACGCGGCCCGTCTTGCCACAGGATGTGCATGGTGCGCGGGTGTTCGACGACCATGTTCTGCGAATTTATGGCTACGTCTTTTTCTCGAATCGCGCTGCACACCCGGCCTTGCACAAGCGTGTCCCGCTCTTTGGTAAAAGTGGTGTAGGAAGGCGGAGACGGTGGCGGCCACGAAGGCCACGAAAGCCCGGTCTCATAAACCCAGTGGGCACCAATGCTCCAATTTTGGGCAAAAAACACGGCGTGGCACAGTAAAAAAACAGACGAGCAAACAAGGTTTTTCATGCGGCGAAATAGGTTGGGTGAAGTGGTTTCGGTGAACATCAAAGCCTATTGCTTTTTCGCGTTCAGCAAGTCCAGCACCTGCCGGGTGATGTTGAGGCTGTCGTTGGTCAGCAGGATTTGGCCTGCGCCGCGCTGGTACGAAAGGATATAGTCGTACCCGATTTGGGCTTGAATGGTTTTCAGCTGCGCTTCGAGGTTGGTCATCATGTCGTTGCGGGCTTTGTCGGCCTCCTCGGCGAGTTGTTTTTCGAGGTTCATGCCCTCGCGCATGAGGCGTTGGCGGCGTTCTTCGAGGGCGGCGGCTTCTTTTTCAATCTCGGCGGGTGGCACCGTGCCGGTCTGGTACTTTTCCTGCAAGGCCATGAAATCGCGTTCGAGTGTGCTTTGCTTGGCCTCCATCGCTTTTTCGGCGTTCGCCACGCGCTGCTTGATGGCCGCGCTCTGCTCTTTCAGCCAGACGTATTTTTCGTTCAGCGAGTCGGCGTTCACGAAGGCAATCCGCACACCGCCGCTGGCCGATGCTGGCGGCGCGATGACCTGCGCCTCGGCGGGCGATTTTTTGGAAAAATTCAGGTAGTACAAATGCCCGACGGCAGCCAGCAGGACGATGTTCAGAATCAAAGACCAGTTTTTCATGGACGGAAACGGTTGAGAATGTGGAAGTTGTCGGTTCGGGGCAGGTTGCCTTTGTTCGGCGGGCAAAGTTACCCGCTGCCGCCGAAAACCAATGGCATCAAAGCCATTCGCGGTTCGGTCTGTGGGCTGGGCAAAAAATCCACCGGATTTTCTTTTTTCAACCCACAGATTCATCTGTGGGACTGTTGACCTTCGCCCACAAAATTGCCTCCCATGCCCAACGATACGATGCCCCAACCGCCCTCGCCCGCGCTCAACATCGAGCTCCTCTCTGCCGGTGCCGGCTCCGGCAAAACCTACACCATCACCGGCAAGCTGGCCGACCTGCTGCGCGGCGACACCCGCCCCAGCGGCATCATCGCCACCACGTTCACCCGCAAGGCCGCCGCCGAGTTGCAGGAGCGCGTCCGCGTCCGCCTGCTCGAAGCCGGGCTGACGGAGGCCGCCAACGCGCTCGGCTCCGCGCTCATCGGCACGGTGCATTCGGTCGGCACGCGGCTGTTGCAGCGGTTCGCGTTCGAGGCGGGCGTGTCGCCGTTGGTGGAAATCATCGCCGACGGCGACGAGCAGCGGCTGTTCAACGAGTCGCTTTCGCAGGTTTTGACGGAAGAAAAAATCGAGCTGCTCAACACGCTGGCCGACCGCCTCGGCCTGACCAAGACCACCTTCGGCGAGCCGTTCGATTGGCGCAGGCAAATCCGCGAGCTGACCGACGTGGCACGGGCGAACAACTTTTCCGCCGAGGTTTTGCAAAAAAGCAAACGCCTTTCGTGGGAGACTTTTGCCCGGTTTTTGCCGCCCGCGCAAGCCACCGGCGCGGAAATCTGGAACAACCGCCTGCTTTTTCACCTCGAAAACACGGCTGGCGCACTCGAAACCAACGCCGCAGACTCCACGAAAACAACCAAAGAGTGCGCCCTCGCGCTGCGCTCTTTTGCCAACCAGCTGCGCTGGCGCGGCGAGCTGCATTGGCACGAGTGGGTCAAAATCGGGAAGCTCGCGCCCGGCGCAAAAAGCCGCGACCTCGCCGCCGAGTTGCAGGAATTTGCCCGCAGCCACACCGAGCATGCGGGCTTCCACGCCGACATCCGGCAGTTCATCGAGGCCATTTTTGATGTGGCCATCGCCGCGCTCGAAGAGTTCGAGCAATACAAAAAAAAGCGCGGGCTGATTGACTACACCGACATGGAAACCTACGTCAGCCGGCTGTTGCGCTCGCAGGCCGTGCGCGATACGTTGCGTGCCGAAATTGACCTGCTGCTCGTGGACGAATTTCAAGACACCTCGCCCATCCAGCTCGATATTTTCCTGCAAATCAGCCAGTTGGCAAAAAAAAGCATCTGGGTCGGCGACCCCAAACAGAGCATCTACGGATTCCGGGGAGCCGATCCGGCTTTGATGCAAGCCATCATCGAACAAACCGGCGGCGTACGCCCGGAGAACATTCTGCGGAAATCGTGGCGCAGCCGCCCGGACATCGTCCATGCCGTGAACGCCATTTTCGTCCGTGCCTTCCCGCAGCTCCCGCCGGAGCAAATCGCGCTGGAACCAGCAAGGACGGTGGATGGCGAACCGTCCACCGTCCACCGTCCACCGTCCACCGCTTTGATGCATTGGCACTTCAAATCGGAACTGGACGAGCGCAAAGTGCCCGGCGCGCCGTGGACGGAAAACTGCATCGCCGACCAGACCCGCATCCTGCTCGAACGCGGCCTCGCCGTGCAGCCCAAAGGCTCGAAAACTTACCGCAACGTGCAACCGGGCGACATCGCCATCTTGTGCCGCAGCAACAAAGGCTGCCTCGACATGGCCGCCGCGCTGCACCGCGCCGGGCTGAAAGCCAGCATTGCCCGCGCCGGATTGCTCGAAACCTCGGAGGCGCAGCTGGTGCTGGCCTGCCTGAAATTCCTGCTTTCGCCCGCGAACGATTTGAGCTTGGCCGAAATCCGGTTGCTGGCTTTGGGCGAGTCGCTGGCCGACATCGTGGACGACCGACTGGTGTTCGAGGCAAAGAAATTGGGGGTTGGAGGATCTAACCAACCAATCAACCAACCAACCAAATGGGGACGCGACAACCCGTTCATCCAAAAATTGCTCGACCTGCGCCCGCATACCGCTGACCTTTCAGCCTCCGAAATCGTGGGTTTATTGCTCGATGAATTGGATTTGCGGCGCGTGGCCCTGCGCTTCGGCAATGCCGAACAGCGACTCGACAACCTCGAAATGCTGCGGCGTTTTGCCTTCGAGTACGAAGATGCTTGCACCCGGCTGCACTCGGCGGCCTCGCTCGGCGGCTTCCTGCTTTGGCTCTCGAACCTCGAAGCCACCGAGCAGGACATGCAAGGCAGCGGCGAAAACCCCGACGCGGTGAAGGTGCTGACCTACCACAAATCCAAAGGTTTGGAGTATCCAGTGACCATCTGCCACAACCTCGGCCAAGACCTGAAAGAAAAGGTCTGGGGCCTGAACCTCGTGCCCGAAACGGACACGGTGGATTTGGATAACATCTTGGGAAACAGGTGGTTGCGCTTTTGGGTGAACCCCTACGCCGACCAAATCCGGGGCACACAATTGGACGAAAACCTCCGCAACAGCCCCGAATGGGCGACCGCCACCGCGCAGGCTTTGGCCGAGGAGGCGCGTCTCCTCTATGTCGGCCTCACCCGCGCCCGCGACTACCTCGTGTTCCCGACGACGGGCAAGCCGACCAAATGGCTCAACCGCGCCTTCAACAACGGAGACAGCGACATCCCGACGCTCGACCCGAACGCCGACGAAACGCCATTTTATTGGGATGGGCAGTCGGTGCCGATTGCTACCGAGTTGATTTACAAGCCCAAAGATTTCCCGGAGGCCGAGGCCGACGAGCCGCCCGCACGGTTCCACGCCGAACGCGGAGGCAAGCGTATTTTTCAGTCGCACCGCATTGACCCCTACGGCGAGCAATCGGCAGCGGGCGAGCCGAAAATCGGGGAGCTGCTTTCGTTTGCCTCGCCGTTGGAGGTTTCGGAGGAGGATGCCCCGAATTTGCACCGGGCCTTGTCGGCCATTTTCGCGGCGGACAACCTCCGGTACACACCCGACCAACGGCTGGCGTTGGTGCAGAAACAATTGGAAATCAGGGCTTTGCCGCTGGAAACTATCAAGCCAGAGCCTGTCGCGCAGCACAGTGGCGCGTTCTTCATGTTCTTAAAAAACATATTCCAGCCGCGCAAAATGGAGCGGCGGCTCCCACTGAAAACATGGCAGAACCAGCGGCTGCTGGAACTCGAAATTGATTTTTTGCTGGAAAGCGAGCGCGAAATCTCTGTGCTCCAAATCGTGCAGAACCCCGACAGCAAACGCTCGCCCAAGCAACAGGCCCAGCAACTCGGAACATGGACAGGCTGGGCGCGGGTGGCTTTGCAGGCATTTTTTCCCGGAAAACCGCTCCGTTTTTTCGCGCTTTTGCCCGCCGAAGGGGCTGCGGTGGAACTCATCCAATAAAAAACGGGCGACCGTGTGGGGTCGCCCGCTGACTGCTGTTTATCGTTTTCGTTGGCGTTTGTTGGGTGTATGTGCAGAGTGGCAAATTTTGTTCAGAGGGATGCTCCCTGCTTTCCCCCCGACAAGGGCGGGGTATGCGGTGTTTTCTTAGTCAAGCGATTGGCTGGCGGCGTTGGCGGCGTTGACCAGCTGCTGGTATTCTTGCGGGGAGAGACCGTCAAGGCAGAAGTTGACGGGGTTGATTGGGTTGCCTTTGTAATGCACTTCGTAGTGCAGGTGCGGCGCGGTGGAGGCGCCCGTGTCGCCGACTTCGCCGATTTTTTGGCCTTTTTTGACGCGCTCGCCGACGCGGACGTTCATGCGGGACATGTGGCCGTACAGGGTCTCGTAGCCGTAGCCGTGGCTGATTTTTACGCAGTTGCCGTAACCGTGATGCCATCCAGCCTCGACCACCACACCATCGCCAGTTGCCTGAATCGCGGTGCCAGTACGGGCCGGGAAGTCAAGCCCGGAGTGGAAGCGGCGGACTTTGTAAATCGGGTGGATGCGATAGCCGAAGCCGGAGAGGATGTTCATGCCTTTTTGCAGCCGGTCTTCGCGGACTGGCTTGACGGAAGGCATGGAGGCGAGCATTTTCTGCTGGTTGTTGGCCAGCGTCTGGATGGTGTCGAGGGATTTGCTTTGGATGGTCAGCTGGCGAGCGAGCAGGTCAACTTTTTCGATGGTCGAGCGGACAGCATCGCCACCGTATTTGAAACCGTCGAGCTCCGGGTGGGCGTTGTGGCCACCGATACCGCCTTGCCAAATATCGCTGTCAATCGGATCCATGCCGAAAACGGCGCGGTGGACATTTGCGTCGCGTTGCTGAATATTTTCAAGGACTTTGGCCATCGTGTTCAACTGTTCGTTGACTTGGCCGTATTTGTACTCCATCTGCTCGATTTCGCGGAGCAGCTCCTTTTCGCGGGGAGAGGGGAACCATGTGTAAAACAGCGCGAGCAGCAGCACCGAAGTGACCACTACCACGGAAAAGAATCCGAAAATGCGCAGGATACGGGTCTTAAGAGGCATGACCACCTTCTCATACGAGAGGGTGTGAATGTTGTAAACAAACTTTTCCTTACCCATAAATTTATCGTTTACCAGAAAAAACCATGTTGTGCGTTGCTCCCAAAACAGAAGTTTTCTTTGGACATGAGATATAATTTGGAAGACGCGAAGGATGGATTAGAAAACCAATATTTGGTTTTTTCAGGACAGTGAGCCAAGACTGGCGATAGTCTCCTCTGGTTGTGAAAGTGCCTCGATTTTGAAGCAAAAGGCCGACAAAAGTAGAAAGCGACTTTTGGTTGCCAAAACAATTCAACGGAAAATTGCTTTCCGCTGCCCAATGCTTGTCAGAACCGCTGCGTTTTGGATAATTTTTGCTGCCGTTTTCGCCGTTTTCGCCGCATTAAAATTGGCAATAGGTGTTTGTCGCTGCGGTTGGTTTACTCGCCTGCGGCTGTACTTTTGCCCGCCGGGCGCGCCACTTTCATCCAAAATGTGCCCGGCCCGGCTCATGCTTCGCTTGCTTCCCCTCGTCGTCCTCTTGCTCATTGGCTGCAAAAATCGCCAATCCACGCCCGCTCCCGAAGTCTCCGCTGGGAGCCGCGAACTGCCCAAAGACTTTCTCGAATTCTATGATAAGTTCCTGACGGACAGTGCCTACCAAATAGCGCACATCCAATGGCCGCTTGCGGGCGAGGAAACGACCCAACTGGTGGACAGTGCCCAAGCCGTCAAAACGCCCATCCAATGGCAGCGCGAATCGTGGGATTTGCACCATCCTATGTCGCTCAAAGATGACAGCTACAAGCACGAATGGCAGATGATGGGCGATGTGATGGTCATCGAGCGGGTACGCGAACAGACGACTGGCATGTACATTGAGCGGCGGTTTGCCAAAATCGGCAACGACGATTGGCAGCTGATTTTCTATTCAAATTTCTGATGCGTGCTTGTGCCTAATGGTATCGCGTAATTGTCTGGAAGCCGGCCTCCCGTGCTTACAGGTTCAGGGCAATTGTCCTTAACATTGCTCCGCTTTTCAGACACTCTCCCCCGTCACACACGCCAAGTGAAGGCTTTTTTATATGCCTGAATCCTAATCTGTTCTGTGGTCGTCCCGGTAGCCGATTCCGTATTGGCTCGTTGTGCGTGTTTTATTCTGTCGCTTTATTTTCATGACCATTTCGTAGTGATGCCGGTCGGTATCGCCCTTGGATGTCTTTATGTTTTCTGCACTGTGCGGAATACTTTTCTCTGTAATTTTTTCTATTAACCAAAATCTTGCAAGATGGCAAAACATTATCTAACACTCGTCATGGGGTGGTTGTGTTGTGTGGCGTTCGTGTTATCGCCCAGCGACGTTTCAGCCGAAACTTTTGGCACCATCAAGGGCCGCGTCTGGAACGACCTGAACAACAACCACTTACAAGACCCCAACGAAATGGGGATGAGCACCGTATGGGTGCAGGTCGAGACCTCGGCCGGTGGCTGGGTCAATGGCAGTTACACCGACATGAGCGGTGAATACAATTTCGCCAATATCCCCGGCGGCGGCTCTTACCGCGTCAAAATCGCCAACCCTGCCAACGGCTTCAACGGTGTCACGCCCAACGAGGGCAACGACGACAGCATTGACAGCGACGTGGACATCTTCGGCTTTTCCAGCGTGTTCACCCTCGCTGTCGGCCAGACAGTGGACATTGACGGCGGCTTCACCACTGGCGGCCAATGCTACACGCCCGTCACGGCTACCGTCAGCAACATCCAATGTGTGGGCGGCAACCAGTTCACCTTCCAAATCACGGCCACTGGCGGCACTGCGTTCGGCGGCCAATCTTGGGGCTGGAATTACCCGGCGGGCGGCTTGATGAAACAGCCATACGGTCAACCCGTGACCGTCGGCCCGTTTTCGGGTTGCAACGGCACGGTCACAGCGACGATTTCGGATGTGGACAACCCGTTCTGCACGGCGACTGTTTCGGCGGAGGCCCCAGCTAACTGCTGTGGCGGCCCGAACCTGACGTTCAACTGTCAGAACAACATCACCGTCACTGCCACGCCCGGTGCGAACGGCACAGTTGTTACCTTCAACGCACCGACCGCGACGACCACCTGCCCTGGCGGTGCAACGACAGTCACGCAAATCAGCGGCCCGGCCTCTGGGTCGGTTTTCCCGCTCGGCACGACAGAGGTTTGCTTCAAAGCCACCGACAACTGCGGCAATGAAAAAACTTGCTGCTTCAACGTCACCGTCAATCCCGGCACCAGCACCCTGACGTTCAATTGCCAGAACAACATCACCGTGACTGCTGCGCCCGGAGCGAACGGCACGGTCGTGACTTTCAACGCACCGACTGCGACGACTACTTGCCCCGGCGGTGCCACGACGGTCACGCAAATTAGCGGCCCGGCCTCCGGCTCGGTTTTCCCGCTCGGTACCACGCAAGTCTGTTTCAAAGCCACCGACAACTGCGGCAACGAAAAAACTTGCTGCTTCAACGTCACCGTCAACCCCGGCGGCGGCACACCCGATTGCGAAACCATCACGTTCACGCCTACCGCGACGAACAGCAACACCGGCCAAATCACCATCGGCAACTTGACGGCTCCCATCGTGCTGATTCAGGTTTTCAACGCCAGCTGGGCACAGGTTTTCAACTGCGTCGGCAACTGCAACACCCCGACCCAAGTCGTGTCGGGCTTGCCCGTTGGCACCTACTACGTCAAAGTTGACTACCTGACCGCCAACTGGTCGCCCATTTGCACCAAGCAACTCTATGTCACCATCCCGCCCGGCAACAGCTGCGACAACGTGACCAACGGCGGCACCATCGGCAGCGATGCGACGGTTTGCCCCGGCAATGTATTCGTGTCCCTTTCGAGTTTGAGCCTGCCGACAGGCGGTACCGGAACCATTGAGTATCAATGGATTTCGTCCACGACGGGCTGCCCGACCGGCATCGGCCAAGCCATCGCAGGCGCGACCTCGGCCACTTACAGCCCCGGCTCGTTGACGCAAACCACATGGTACGTCCGCCTCGCACGCCGTGCGGGTTGTACGGACTGGGCAGGCGCGAGCAACTGCGTGAAAATCACCGTCTCGAACCTCGGCTGCGGCAACACGACCATCATCTGCCCGAACAACATCAACGTCACGGCAGCTGTCAACCAAACCACAGCCGTCGTTACTTATCCCGACCCGCAGATTTCGACCACTTGCACAGGTTCTGTCAACGTGACCCGCACCAGCGGCCTGGCCTCCGGCTCTGCTTTCCCGATCGGCACCACGCAAGTCTGCTTCAAAGCCACCGACGACTGTGGCAACGAAAAGACCTGCTGCTTCACCGTGACCGTCACGCCACAGACCAGCATCACGTTCAACTGCCAAAACAACATCACGACCACGACGGTCACAGGTACTGCGATTGTTTATTACACCGCACCCACTGCCACGACGACTTGCCCGAACGGCGGTGCAACCGTGACCCGCATCAGCGGCCCAGCCAGCGGCTCGGCGTTCCCGGTCGGCACCACGCAAGTCTGTTTCAAAGCCACCGACAACTGCGGCAACGAAAAAACTTGCTGCTTCACCGTGACCGTCACTTCGTGCCCCACCCCGCCGAACACGGTCTGTTTTGTCAGCCCGACAAAACCCCACGTCAGTGCCCAGATCACCACTGTTGACAATGGCTCGACATTGACCATCCGCACTACGTTCTCAAAGGGATTCGTGGACAATACCTACGGCACCAACGCCATAGGCTGGTCGGGCGGCCACAAATTCAATGACTTGGTGGGTTCGGATCAGGTCCAATTAGCCCTGTACAATGGCGCAGGCACCAAATCGCTTGAGTTCAAAATTGATTACATCAGTGCCAGCAACTCCGCTCCTTCGGGCTACAAATCGCTCGGCGTATCGGGCGGCGAAGGCAAAATGCTCGTCGGCAGTGCCTCCAGCATCATCAGCGCAACCACTTCTTTGGATGTCAACTTCAACCAATACGGGTATGTGCTCACGACCAACTCGCCGGCGACAAACGCCAGCTACGCCCCCAACCCGACCTACCCGAACTGGATTTACGAAGTCTGGTACGAAGTGACCGTGAGCAAGTCGGCCTTCGGTGCGTCTGGCTACGGCCGCCCGGAAATCACCAGCGTCCATGCTAGCCCGAGCAAAACAGGCAGCAACACAGAGGTCGTGGTGCCCACGCCTTGTCCGGTGACACCGCC